>JAKSAU010000332.1 GCA_022361535.1 Desulfobacterales bacterium | reverse complement strand
CCATCAAGATGCCATTTGCCTATGTAAGCACAATGGATTCCATGATCTGTCAGACGCTGGCCTATGGTCTTTACATTGTCTCCCAGCGGCATGGAGTTGGCCCAGCTTCCATTGGTGTGGGGAAAGGTACCGGTAAAGATCGCCGAACGGGCCGGCCCACATACCGGCTGGCAGGAATACGCCCTGTCAAAGCGCATGCCTTCAGACGCCAGCCTATCCAGGCTGGGCGTCTTTAGTCCCGTATTCCGGTAGCAGCCCAGCATGTCCCATCGCTGGGTATCGGTCATGATAATGATTGCTTGTCTTTTACTCTTTGGCAAGGCTTGCCATCCTTTTCATGTTGTCTTTTAGTGATGCATAGAGCTTCTTGTACTCCTCAAAATATCCGCTGTATATTTCATGGTTTTCATCATTGGGATACATTGTGTCCGAAAAATCCACCCATTTACCGATGACAGAATAATCCTCGATATAGCCGGAAGCGACACCGGCTAAAAAGGCGTCTGCCAGCGGGGCCTGAATATGGTCCTTTGACGTTTTGATCGGGATGCCGCATACATCAGCAAAGATCTGCTTCCACACTTCTGATTTTGTCACCCCACCGATGAGAAATAGCTCAGCACTGTGGTCCGGCGACATATCAAAGCTCTCGATAATATGCCTGAGCGAAAAGGCCACCGACTCTAAGAATGCCCTATACACATGGGCTTTGGTATGATGCAAAGTCAGTCCTGTGATCGTCCCTCTAGCTTCGGGATCCCATATGGGATTGCGCTCTCCCATGAAATACGGCAGCACCAACAGCCCTTCGCTACCGGGCTTTATCTTTTCTGCTAGCCTATTGAGGTCCTCATAGTCTGCTTCCTTTATGGTGCCGTCTTCTCCCATGATATACTTTGAGAAGTTATTCTTAAACCAATTGGGCAGTGCTCCCGCAGTGGATGCACCGCCGTAGGTGTAGTACATGTCTTTTGCATCTATCACGTATGGCATCGTGATGTAATCCCTCTTTGTAGGGAATTGATTGTGCAGCACTCCCCAGTTGATGGATGTGCCGATGACCGCCACCTGCTGTCCCGGCTTGGTGGCTCCAGCTGCCAGCGTGGACATCAGGCAGTCCACCGCTCCTCCCAGGACGGGTATACCTTCGCACAGCCCCAGGCGCCGGGCCGCTTCTTTTGTCAATGTCCCAGCTATTTCATGGGGTTCGATCAGCTTATCCGGCATCATATGATGGGGGATGCACATTGCATCCATCAGTTCATATGACCATGTGTTGGCCCTCAGATCATAGATGCCGCCCATATTGCCAGCCGATGTATAGTCGGTCGACGCCTCACCGGTCAGCTTATAGATCACATAGCTGTGTGGAGGCCAAAAAAGCTGTGTTCTAACCCAATTATCACGCTCATTGTTTTTGATCCATAGTATCTTTGTATATCCGAAATAGGGATCTATGCCGTTGCCTGTTATCTCAAAAAGCCGGTCAACACCGATCTTTTCCTCGACCCAAGTGGATTCTTTGGTGGCCCGCCGGTCCATCCAAATGATGCAGGGCCTCACCGGCTGCATATCGCCATCGAGAGGCACGCCGCTCCCGCCGTATAGGCCGCTGATGCTGATGCCTGCCACATCTTTGGGCT
>JAKSAU010001047.1 GCA_022361535.1 Desulfobacterales bacterium | reverse complement strand
CAATGGCCAAGTGCAAGGTTATCCCATTGGAAGGCATTGATAAGGGCAAGGGCTATTGAAAATCAGTCCTATTTTATTTGCAGTAACCGTACAGGTATTGATGAAGATGGGTTGGAATTTCCAGGTAACAGTCTTATTGTCGATCCTGACGGTCAGATTCTGGCACAGGGAAGTGACAGGCCCGGGAGCATTTGTTCGGAAATTGACATGGCCATGGTAGACAGAACCAGGTCCCTGATCCCCATAGCAAAAGACAGAAGGAAAGATATATATGGATAATAAAATTGTGACCCTTGATGAGATGTGCCGCCTGTCATACGAATACAGGAGCGCCGGTCAAACGGTAGTTTTTACAAACGGATGTTTTGATATCCTTCATGCAGGCCACGTGGATTATCTTGCAAAGGCCAAGGCTTTTGGAGATGTGCTGGTACTGGGTCTCAACTCTGATAGCTCCATACAGAAGATAAAAGGCGAGCTTAGGCCTGTGGTCCCCCAGGAACAGAGGGCAATGGTAGTGGCAGCACTCGAATGCGTAAACCATGTTGTATTATTTGATAAGCCTGATCCCGGGGATATGATCCGGGTTATTGTTCCTCATGTATTGGTGAAAGGAGCAGACTGGCCAGAGGATAAAATTATTGGGGGGGATTTTGTCAAGGCCAACCAGGGCAGAGTAGAACGGGTTAAGTTTGAAGCTGATGTCTCTACTACAAGGATTATCGAACGGATTGGAAAACGATTTTATGGCGCGTCTTAAGCCCCTCTGTTTTGAACATTTAGCGGCTTTCCCCGGTGTTGTGCACGGTGTTTTTTCAAGGACGGGGGGCAATAGTTCCGGTGACTGGTCAGGATTAAATATCGGGTTGAGTACAGGAGACGATCCTGTAATTGTTCAGGAAAACAGGTCTGATATGATGGCGTCACTGGGATTAACCCGGGCACTGTTCTTAAACCAGGTGCATGGGGCTGACATTCTGGTTATCAAGCCGGATACTGATTTGGATGGCCTTTTATGGGAAAAGGGTAAAGGGTCTGCAGCCCGCCCCTTAACAGCCGACGGGGTGGTCACCAATGTCGGGAAAATCGGGCTTGTCATCCAGGTGGCAGACTGCCAGGCTGTGCTACTATACGATCCGGTGAATCAAGTCATTGCCAACGTTCATTCCGGATGGCGGGGAAGTCTTGAAAATATTACAGGCCGGTGTGTTGATACCATGATAAAGGAGTTTGACTGCCGCCCAATTGATATCCGCGTTGGGATTTCTCCTTCCCTTGGACCTTGCTGTGCCGAATTTATTCATTATGAAACAGAAATTCCTAAACGATTTTGGCACTACAAACGAAAAGAGCGTCCCTATTTTGATTTCTGGCAGATTTCAAAAGATCAACTGGAAGCAAAAGGCGTGATACAGGATCATATAAGTGTAATGGGGCAATGTACTAAGTGTTGTTCCGACCAGTTTTATTCTTACCGGGCACAGAAAACCACTGGCAGGTTCGGTGCGGTGATTGCCTTAAATTCTGTAAAAGAAAGCAATAAGAGTCATGAATAAATTGGAGCGAATAGCCTTGACCCAGAGGGCTAAAGCAGCGGGTTGAGCGGCTAAACTGGATCCAGGGGCTCTGGATCATATTGTGTCGCAACTTCCTTTGCCAACCCATCCCGATCTTCTCATTGGCCTTGACAGGCCGGATGATGCAGGTGTGTTCAGGATCAACAATGATACGGCATTGGTTCAGACTCTTGATTTTTTAACGCCAGTGACCGACGATCCATATGAGTTTGGGCAAATTGCTGCTGCCAATTCACTATCTGATATATATGCCATGGGCGGCACCCCACTTACGGTTATGAATATTGTCTGCTTTCCAGGATGTGACCTGGACATGGATATCCTGGCCCGAATACTTGCAGGAGGGCAGGATAAAATAAAGGAATCCGGGGCTACCCTTGTAGGCGGCCATTCTGTGGATGATCCTGAACTCAAATACGGATTGTCTGTTACAGGTATAGTACATCCGGATAAGGTCCTGGCCAACAGCACCGCACAGGTTGGAGATGAGGTCCTATTGACTAAACCCGTGGGGACCGGTGTGTTGTCTACAGCAATTAAGGCAAAGCTTGCATCTTCCGGACAGGTTGAGTCTGCTGTAAAAGTGATGGCGGGTTTGAACCGATATGCTGCAGAGATTACAGCCGGGTATGATGTCCATGCCTGCACAGATGTTACAGGGTTTGGGCTTGCCGGACACTTGCTCGAAGTGGCAAAAGGGTCCGGAGTGCGGATTGAATTAGAATCTGATCGGGTAGATTTTTTAGATGGTGCCCTTGAATTTGCCGGCATGGGTTTTTTACCGGCTGGCGCTCATAAAAACCGACAATT
>JAKSAU010000606.1 GCA_022361535.1 Desulfobacterales bacterium | reverse complement strand
TTCTTAAAACAAACGAGCCTAAGTGCTCAAATGCCAATACCTTCATTTTAGGATGCTACCGATAATTAATCTACCCGCATTATTAAAGAGCATATTTACAAAACCGCAGACTTTTTTTCAGATGGCTTCTAGAACCCTGCCAAAGAGTCTACCCGTTTGCGGACCTGTTCTATAACAGTCTTGAGGCTGGTCTGGTCTTCCAAATCTGGAAGGGTAACTTCCCATAATTCGCAGTTTTCTTTCAAGGTACCGAGACCTTCGAAGTCTTGGGCTGTACCTAGAAAAACTAGCTTGTCTCTTAATTTTTGGGTTTCTTTGAGTGCCATATCAAGAGCCAGGGATCGCCAATATTTTATATCCAGACCCATTGCCTCCATGGCCTTGACCAAGTCCGGTTGAACATCATTTCCTGATGTCAGGCCCGCTGCCACCACACGAACCTGGCCCCGGGTTTTCTCTTTTGCGAATGCTGTAGCAATAAGGCTTCGGCATTGTCCATTTTGAGATATGAAAATTAGTCTTTTTTTCTCTTGCTCAGGTGTCAGTAAATGGGAAACGGCATCCCGGATCTCCTGCTCCAGTTCCGGCCGGACAATTATTTCTCCTGCATCTTCCACCTTTTTATAGGTAAGGGATCCGGTATAATCTGCAGACAACGCATCAAAAAAATACTTGGCTGTCAGCTCCACGCCTTCAAAGAGCCGTTTGCCGCCGGAAGCGGCAACAGACAATAGAAATCCTTGTCTTGAAAACCGGTCCGGGTCTTTGAGCCGAAGTTTGTATTTTCTTCCCCAGAACATTTGGCACCGGTCAATAAAAATTTTAGCTTGGGCAGACACATTATAAAAAAATACCGGTGATGCCAGTACAATAACGTCTGCCTGCTTTAACAGTGCATACCCTTTGGATTCCATTTCATCCTTAATAGGACAAAATCCTTTTTTTTCGCATACGATTAACTCCCTGCAAGGATGAACCGATAGATCTCTTGTTTGGATGATACGCGTTGATGCACCAAATTGTTCACATTCTTTTAAGAACGAAGAGAGCAGATATTCTGAGTTTCCGTTTTTTCTCGGACTTCCTTGGATACCGAGTACAAACATGACTGCCTCCTTTCATCTGTTCCGGATTATGAATTTTTCGCTGCAGCCACCCCTTTTTGTTCATCCACACGGGAAAGAATCAAACCACCGATAACAAAAAAGAGAACTACAACTGAAATACCGGCCCGTTGAGATCCAAATGCCTGGGTCAGAATTCCTAAAAGCAGAGGGCCGAAAAATGCTGTCAGTTTACCTGAAAATGCAAAAAATCCAAAGAACTGGTTTTCTTTTTCCTTTGGAACAAAGCGGCCTAAAAGAGAGCGGCTGGCACTTTGGTTAGGCCCGGCAAATAACCCCACCATTACTCCTGCCACCCAGAAAAGTGTCTTATCCGGGGCCAAAACCGCTAACATGGTTGCTAACGCAAGGACAATATTCGATATCTGGATGGTTTTCTTTCCTCCCAGCTTATCGTCAAATATCCCCATGACAAGAGCACCAATACCTGCGGCCACATTAAGTACAATCCCGAAAATCATAATCTCCTGGAACGAAAAACCAAATGTACCGGCTGCATAAATCCCGCCAAAGGCAAAAATCGTCACCAGCCCGTCATTATAAATCATTCTGGCGACCAGCAGTTTAACGATTTCCTTGTAAGACTTTATGTCGTTAAAAGTGGTTTTAAGATCAGTGACAGCTGACCTGACCAGAGTTGCCCCCACTGTCTTTTTATCCTCTTTTTTGTACCGGGATTTAACAAAGATAAACAAGGGAAGGGAAAAAAGAGCATACCAGACTGCCACCAAAAGGTTTGTTGCCCTGATATTTTCACCGGCCTCTTTGGACAATCCAAACCAGGGAACCTCGGGATTGATAAAACCGGCCATAGCAATGAACATTGCAGCAAGCCCGCCAATATACCCCACACCCCACCCCACTCCTGAGATTCTTCCAATGGTAGTGGGAGTGGAAATATCCGGTAAAAACGCATTGTAAAAAACCATACCCAGTTCAAACGCTAAGTTAGAAAGAACAAACCAGACCAGGGCTGTATAAACCTGACCGGGCATGACAAAATTCAACATGGCAGAGCCTGCTACCGCCGCGACAGTAGTGGCAAAAAGAAAAGCCTTGCGCAGATGTCCCTGATCGGCAATCGCGCCAAGCAGCGGTGATAAAAAGGCCACAAGAAGGGAGGTAATGGTGACCCCTCTGGACCACATGGCTGTGCCGTAGATTTTATCCGGCGCAATGGCTGATACAAAATATGTCGCATAGATAAAAGTAACGATCAGTGTGGTATAAGAAGAGTTTGCAAAATCGTACATCACCCATCCGAAAATCTGCTTTTTATCTGTCCGGCTGCTGTTCATCTCCATGTCTCTCCTGGGTTAAATTACTGAATCTGTGCCCTGGTAAAGAAGGGGCATTATATCTTGTTGCTGAAACCATGTGCCAAACCTGTCTGCCGGCAGGTCCGGCCTGACAGTGGGCAGACAAGGGTCTGATAAAACCCGGTCTTTAAGCGTTTTTATGTTGGATGACTCACCATTTTCTGACAGGGCACAGGATATATTATCCAATACGCTGAGCTCGGATTCAACCACAAGATTTGTCATCGATTGGATCGTCGTAGAAATTGACTCACCTGTAAAAGGATCCTGATACCGGATTTGCCTTGAAAAAAAATCTAAAGGACGCGGCCTGTCAAAGGGATAAACCAGGCCTGAGACCTTTTCAGGCAAAGGCCGTCCCAACCGGGCAAACCCTTTAAAAGCCCTGTAAATTTCAGAAATTCCAAATAAATATTGTATACCTGAATGCCAGCGCAATGCACGCCCCAAAGCATTTTCCCCCAGCGGTCCCGGTCGGAACAAACCGGACAAAAGGCGGACAAGCCTCTGCCTTGAAATCCCTGTCTGGCTGAGGACACGGCTTAAACTTGTTTCCCCTTGGAACAGGAACCAAAAATGGATATCCATGGCAGTTTCAAATTGCCGGTGCCGCCCTGTTGCCCCGGAATGAATTCCATCCATGCCTGAATAATAATACACAAACGGATGAAACCGTGTATCCGACATAATATGGCAGACAACACCGGCAGCCAGGGCCAGGGCTTGTAAAGAGCGGTCTGTATCAATAAAATCCAAAACCGGATCAAGGGACTTTGCATCTGATCTGTGAAACGGTCTGCTTAATTCCTGTACCTTTTTTCGGTGCGGCCCGGCTAAATAGTAAAAAGGAATATCCGGTGTTACCGCCCCCAATAAAAACAAAAAAGGATATCTTTGTATCGGTTCATAAAAAGCGGAGGTCACAGGCACTGAACGGCTCAGTTTATTTGCCAGTGCAAAATGGGTGATCTCCTTGGGCATGGTTATCCTTGCTCCAGTTCCAGTAAAAAACGCTTTACATCCAAGCCGCCGCCAAACCCGGTCAAGCTGCCGTTTTTACCGATTACACGGTGACAGGGAATAATGATAGGAATGGGATTTCTTCCATTGGCCAGCCCCACTGCTCTTACTGCCTTTGGGTTGCCGATCTGGACAGCCAAATCGCCATAGCTGATAGTACTGCCATAAGGAATTTTGGCAAGCGCCTGCCAGACCTGTTGCTGAAAAGTAGTTCCCCCTGTTTTTAGTTCAAGGTCAAAACTTTTAAGACGGCCTTTAAAATATTGGTCCAGTTGTCTTTTTACCTCTTCAAAACCGGATGGGTCTAACTGCCATTCCGGTTCCGGGTCCTGACTGGTTTTACCTTTTGGGAACACAATGCCTTCAAGGCAGTTATTACCGTACAGCATCAGTTTACCTATGGGAGAATCAAAATATGTATAAATCATAGTCATTACTTCATAGCAGATAACAAAGCCTGATGCGAGAG
Source organism: Desulfobacterales bacterium (assembly GCA_022361535.1). The sequence continues at coordinate 1,381 of JAKSAU010000606.1, read as the reverse complement.
TTTAAGTTTAGAGTTCCTTCGCTGTTTAATTTGTTTGTATTAGTCATTTATTGGTGCTTTTTGCCCAAAATTTTAAATTTGCAATTTGAATATTGACAAATATGAACCAGTTCAACTATGGATGACCTGTCTTCCTATGGTTATCCACAGGAAGGTTGTTTTCATTAACCTAATAACCTTAAGGAAAATCCCATGCGCAATTTAAAACTAACACTTGCAAGCGTCATCTTTACCATCATGTTCATGACCGGCAGCAGCCTGGCTGCCGACTGCAAAGCAACTTACGGCTCCTCTGACCAAGTTTTTCGCCTGGCAACAGGAAGCCCGGGAGAGCTTGGCCTGCTTAAAAAACTGGCTGATGAATTCAATGCCGGGCACGAGACCACCATGTGCTGGGTAAAAGCCGGGTCCGGTAAATCTTTGAAGCTGCTCCATAAAAAAGAAGTGGATGCCATCATGGTCCATGCACCTGCTGCTGAAAAAAAAGCAGTTTCCGAAGGATGGGCAATCAAGCGCTCTTTGATCGGCTCCAATGAGTTCTATATTGTGGGACCAAAATCAGATCCGGCCGGCATTGCCTCTGCCACCTCTGCTGCTGATGCTTATGCTAAAATCGCAAAAGCCGGTGCCAACTTCCTGTCCAGGGGTGACAATTCCGGCACCAACAAAAAAGAGAAAGCCATATGGAAAAAAGCCGGTGTTGCGCCTCAAGGGGACTGGTATATCATTACCAAAGATTTCATGATGGCGTCTTTGAAAAAAGCAAATGAAGTCAACGGGTATTTCATGACAGACTCATCCACCTGGGTAGCCGGTAAAAAAGAGTTAAAAAATTTAAGCGTTCTGTTCAAAGGAGATCCCTTTCTTATCAACACCTACCACGGCCTTTGCCAACCCCAAGGGGCCACAGAGGCACAGCCTGCAGCCGCCGCATTTATTGATTTTATAGGTTCTAAAAAAGGTCAGGCATTGATCCGTGATTATGGAAAAAGCCTTTATGGTGAAGCCATGTATAACGATGCTGCCTATGCAAAAAAATACGATCATTAATTCTATAGGGGCTCTCAGGTTGCTTTATGAAGACGGCAAGGCGGATTTAAAAAAATTCGGCAGCCGTTTCTTAGAATAAAAGGGCTGGTAAAAGCTTTTGGTGGTCATATGACAAATTATAGGGTCTTAAAACAGACCCTATAATTTGTATAATAGCTAATTAGAATCTGATTCATACTTTAATACGATTTCTTTAATCCGCCCCTTTTGTGTGGCCCTTTCAAAGGCCGCATTAATATCCTTCATCCGGTTGGCAAAAGAGGATTTCCGGCTGAGAAGCAGATGAAAATCAACCTGGCTGAACCGGCATTTAGTCAAAACGATTTTCCGG
>JAKSAU010000941.1 GCA_022361535.1 Desulfobacterales bacterium | reverse complement strand
AAAGGACTGCCGCTTTTTTCAGTGGATTATTTAAAAATTATGGTTGAGATAAACTGCATTACGCTTCGCACAATAGTTTGTTTAAAAAAAGCGACTGATGTCCTTTTCCGTGGCAACAGATCCTCGGTAATTTTATATGCTGATTAATTTTGTGGGCATTCGACATCTCAAATTTGAAAACTAATTGTATTTGAACTTATTTTGTTTCTACCAATAGAAACATTTGTCTTGACAACCTATAAAAAAGCCTTTAATTTGAGCCCTAAGATGAAAAAACACTTGCGAATGAGGATATGATGCAATTCAGTTTAACAGCAATAAAAGTACAGCAGAAATTTTGGTGGAACTGGTCCATATGGCCCATGCTGCTGCATCGAATATCCCCCTTACCCTGACCAAACGGATATACCGCTGCAGCAGCCGAACCTAAGGATATTAAGCTGTTGCAGCCTGAAGGCTGCATGAAAAAACATGTCAGCCTTTTTTTATTGATACCCCAGTTAAGGATTTTTCCATGATATTAGACCAGCTTCCAGATAAAGAACGTTTTGTTGAACTGGCCCAAACTGCCAATGTAATCCCTGTAGCCACACGGGTACTGGCAGATACAGACACCCCGGTTTCCATCCTTCAAAAATGCTATGAAAAGGATAAGGAATGCTTTTTGCTCGAAAGTGTGGAAGGGGGTGAGCGCTGGGCCAGGTATAGTTTTTTAGGGGTCTCTGCCTTTGGGCATATTAAGGTATTTAACACGCATGTTCAGGTGAACACCCGTCACGGATCCCGCCAGATCCCCCATAATAACGACCCGTTAAATGTGATGCGAGAGGTTGTCCAAGGATACCTGCCTGCAGATATTGCTGACCTGCCAAGGTTCTGGAGTGGGGTAACCGGGTACTTTACCTATGAAGTGGTTTCTTTTTTTGAAGACATACCGGTCTGCCTGCCTGAGGATACGCCATACGGCCACTTTATTATCCCTGAGCAGATGGTAATCTTTGATAATGTAAAACAGACCCTGACCTGCCTGAACATCTGTTATCTTACTCCAGATGCAGATCCAGGTTCTGTTTATGACCAGGCAAGGGCAGACCTGGATCAACTGGTGGATACCATCCGGCAGCCGGTTGTACCCCAGGAGTATCCTGAATATCATGAAGCCCGGCTTGAACCGCTGACACCGGCCCAGGAATATATGGACGGTGTGAATAAAATCAAAGAACATATTGTGGAAGGAGATATTTTCCAGGCTGTTTATTCACAACCTTTTGCCTGCAAAACAGATGTCGACCCTATCCTTATCTACCGGGCTCAGAGGTATATCAATCCTTCTCCTTATATGTTCTTTATGAATTTTAAAGACCGGATCATTGCAGGTTCCTCACCTGAAACCATGGTTAGACTTGAAAACCGGGTAGCAACATTGCGTCCAATTGCAGGCACACGGCCCAGGGGTAAGACTGAGCAAGAAGATAGGTCTCTTGCCGATGACCTACTCAATGACGACAAGGAAAAAGCCGAACATGTCATGCTCATTGACCTTGGCCGTAACGATCTGGGGCGGGTTGCCCAGGCAGGAACTGTCCAGGTAACAGACACCATGGTGATAGAACGCTACTCCCATGTCATGCACCTGGTATCCAATATTACCTGTGATTTGAAAGATGACTGCGATGCCTTTGACCTATTCCGCGCCACCTTTCCTGCCGGCACCCTGTCAGGCGCTCCTAAAATCCGGGCCATGGAAATTATCTCAGAACTTGAAAACAGCGCCCGGGGTGTTTACGGTGGCGCAGCCGGATATATTTCCTTTACTGGAAACATGGATTTTGCCATAACCATACGCACGGCGGTCATGGAAGACGATCACCTTACGGTTCAAGCCGGAGCAGGCATTGTCCATGATTCAGACCCGAAAACAGAACTTGAAGAGTGCATCAACAAGGCAAAAAGTGTTGAAACTGCATTGAAAATGGCCTTGTCACAAGCCTAAGGGAGATAACAACAATGAAGGTTGCAATAATTGATAATTATGATTCCTTTACCTTTAACCTGGTCCACTATGTATTACACACCGGGGTTGAAGTTGAAGTATTCAGAAACGATAAGATTACAGTCGAAGAACTTGAATCCATGGGCTTTGGGGCTATCGTGATTTCCCCGGGACCCGGCAGGCCCGAAGATGCCGGGATATCGCTGGAACTGGTAAAAAAACTATCAGGAAAAATTCCCATTTTAGGAGTTTGCTTAGGACACCAGACCATTGCCCAAAGCTTTGGGGGGACCATCATCCATGCAAAGGCCATTATGCACGGAAAAACCTCAGTGGTTGAAGCGGATGGGGAGCATATTTTTACCGGTATCAAAAAACCCTTTACAGTCATGCGGTATCACTCTCTTGCTGTCCAGGAGTCTGACCTGCCGGACTGCCTGTTGGTTACAGCAAGAACCCAGGACGGTGAAATTATGGGAATACGGCACAAAGAACACCCGACCCAAGGCGTCCAGTTCCACCCGGAATCTTTTATGACCACCGTAGGAAAACGGCTTATCCGAAACTTCATAAAAGGAGCATAATATGAGCTTTACCACCCATCTGAACACGATTATTTCAAAACAGGACCTTGACCAGGACCGGATGGCGCAAATGCTGGAAGATATTTTTTCCGGCAATATTACAGAAGCCCAGATAGGCGCATTCATGGCAGCCCTTGCCACCAAAGGCGAAACTTTTGAAGAGCTGGCCGGTGCTGCCAGAGCCATGAGGCGAAAAGCCGTCCGCATCCAAACCTTGGCAAAAAAGGTAATCGATACCTGCGGTACCGGCGGTGATGCATCAGGCTCATTTAACATTTCAACTACAACAGCCTTTGTTGTTGCAGGCGCAGGTATCACTGTTGCCAAACACGGCAACCGGTCCATTTCCAGCAAATGCGGTTCAGCCGATGTGCTCGAGGAACTTGGCGTAAATCTTAATGTCGACCCCGAAATTGTGGAAGAAGCCGTAAATGAAATTGGTATTGGGTTCATGTTTGCTCCCATGTACCACGGTTCTATGAAGTATGCCATGAAAGCCAGAATGGACTGCGGCATCCGCAGTATCTTCAATATGCTGGGCCCCTTGACCAACCCGGCAGCCGCATCCTGCCAAATTTTAGGTGTTTATGCACCGGAACTGACAGAAATGTTTGCCAAGGCACTCAAGCTTCTAGGTGTTGAAAAGGCTTTTGTAGTCCATGGCCATGACGGCATGGATGAAATGACCACCACGGACCTGACCCGCGTTACGGAACTGTCTGACGGTATGATTAAGACCTATGATGTGGATCCTTTGACCTATTTTGAAGATTACAGTGATCCTAAAGACCTGTTGGGCGGGGACGTGAAGGAAAATGCAGCCATTACGCGGGCAGTGCTTGAAGGAGAAAAAGGCCCAAGGCAGGATATTGTACTTTTGAATGCAGGCGCAGGCCTTGTGGCAGCAGACGCAGCACCAACCATTGAAAAGGGCATTGAGATAGCCAGACAATCTATTGAATCCGGGGCAGCCATGGAAAAGCTTGAACAGCTTGCTGCCTATACACAGGAAAACGGATAGGCCGGGAGTTGAACTGATGGAAGGATTTTTAAAAGCCGTTGTTGAAGTAAAAAAAGAAGAAATCAACCGTTCCAGATCTGCCATTCCTTTGGAGGCAATACGTCATGATGCAGAACACACCAAGATTCCTGCATCGTTTGCCGATGCCATGGCAGCAAGTACAGCCCAAAATCCCGGTATCATCGCCGAGGTCAAAAAAGCCTCCCCTTCCAAAGGAGATATCCGTCCCGATTTGGACCCGGCAGCCTACGCTGAAGCCTATACAAAAGGTGGGGCAAGGGCAATTTCTGTACTCACTGAATCGCGGTACTTTAAAGGGGCTTTATCTGATCTTGAAATTGTTTGCAGAAATACAGATTTGCCGGTTTTGCGAAAAGATTTTATTTTTACCGAGTACCAGATTTACGAGGCTAAAAAAGCCGGTGCATCAACTACCCTGCTGATTACCACCCTGCTTTCTGGTGCACAGCAGTCCGAACTGACTCATTTGACCAGGGAACTTGGCATGGAACCCCTGGTGGAAATCAATTCAGAATGGGAATTTGAACAGGCATACCAGTCTGGTGCAAGGGTTGTGGGTATCAACAACAGAAATCTTACGACCCTTGAAACAGACCCAACTGTTGCCAAACGGGTGGCTAAAATTTTCCCGGAAGACATTATCGCTGTTGAAGCATCGGGAATTTCTGGGCGGCCAGGGATTGAGGCAGGTATTGAAAATCAAATTTACAACTTTTTGGTCGGAGAGAGTATTGTCAGAGCTAAAGACCCGGCCGAATTTATCAACGGCCTGTGCGGAAAAAAAGAAGGATAGGTTCTATGCCTGAGCTGCAAAAAAAAATGTGGCAGATCCCGGATCAGGACAAGCCCCTGGTTAAAATTTGCGGCCTGACACAAATAGAGAACGCCCTAGCGTGTGCTAAAGCCGGCGCAGATATGATTGGGCTGGTGTTTTTCAAAAAGAGTCCCAGAAATGTTTCATTTTTCCAGGCAAGGGACATCACCCGCGCCCTGCCCTCTCACATTCCCGCCTGTGGCGTCTTTGTAAATGCCGGTTACAGTACCATCATGGAGACGGTAGATATCTGTAAAATCCGTGTGGTTCAACTTCATGGAAATGAGCCGCCTGAACTGGTGGATAAACTGTCGAGCCAGGGACTTATCGTCATTAAGGCTTTTTTTGCAGCCCGTTCGCCTGAACTGTCCAAAGCCGGACAATATAAAGCTGCAGATTTCTGTTTAGCGGAATACGGTAAAGGGGTGCTGCCTGGCGGAAATGCAGAAACCTGGGATTATGGTCTGGCGTCAAACATGACAAAGGACAGCCGCCTTATGCTTGCCGGCGGCCTGACACCGGACAATGTGGCTCAGGCAGTGTCCCTCGCCAAACCCGTGGCTGTTGACGCATCATCAGGGGTTGAAGCCGAGCCCGGGCTCAAAGATGTGGCAAAGGTCAAATCTTTTATAGCTGCAGCAAAATCATAAAGCTATAACTGGTATTAAGAACTTTGCTTAAGATTGTCTAACGAACCAGTATATTATTTCCCGGATAAATTTTATCATTGGGTGTCAGGTTGTTAAGCTTTCTGATAGCTGCAACACTGGTGTTATATTTTTGCGAGATAGACCAAAGCGTTTCCCCTTTTGCCACGGTATGAAACTGGGAAGTCTTTTTCTTGGGTTGCACAGCTTTCTTTTTAACCGGCGCTTTTTCAGGTACGGGGGCAGGTTTTGACACCTTTGTCACGGTTGTAGGCTTTGCAGCCGCTTTTTTTACCGGAACTGTAGCTTTCTTGGCAACTTTAGCTTCAAGACGAGTCATACGTTCAATCATGGAATCGAGCTTTAAATTCACGGCAGTTTCTAGACGTGTCACCCTCTGATCTAAATCAGCCACCCCTTTTGAAGACCCTTTACTGCTTTCTTGAACAGGGGAAGAGGCGATTTTAGCCAAAGAAACCTCAAGGGCTGCAATCCTGGTTTCAAGACCCTGATCGACTTTACTCATTCCGGCAGAAGGTGAACTGTCCGCAATTTCAGGATCTGACGATCTGAAAAACAAGAAAAAAACCAGTACAGTGACAACTAACGCTCCTACGATTATCAGGGTAAATTCGTTCTTTTTAAGTAAAGAGCTGCCCATATCCAATCCTCCTTCAGGTTTTACTTTTTTTTTTTTATTGGTATTTTTCTGGGTAGTGGGTATCTTTGATGCAGGTTTGGGCTTTTGTTTCATCCATCAACTCCTGAGATAAGATTTTTTATACATTTAATATCATCTGGGACTTATATTTCAACCTAAAACCTTTTGTTTTTCGCTGTTTCTACCGAATATAAAATTATTGAACCACAGGATTTAAGTATGATAGAGTTCTACCCACCCCGAATTGCGGGAAAAGACACCAACACTTCAAGACGAGGACCTGAACTTTAGGAATTAATTATGACTCCAAATTTCCTCCGGAACCGCCTGCTTTTTATTCTTAGTATCGGGATATTGCTTTTTTCCGCCTCCACCAATGTATCAGCCCAGCAGACCTTTACCAATAAGTTGGGGATGCGATTTGTGCTGATACCGGCCGGCTCATTTATTATGGGCAGCCCGGAAACAGAAAAAGGCCGCAATTGGAATGAAAAACAACACAGGGTAACGATCAGCAAAAGCTTTTATATGGGAGAAACAGAGGTAACCCAGGGCCAATGGAACCGGCTTGTTTCGCCTAACCCGTCTTCTTTTAAGCTTGGCAATTCCTATCCCGTTGACAGTGTCTCCTGGGAAGATGCTGTCGCCTTTATAGATTTTCTAAACAAATGGGAAGGTACAAAAAAATACCGGCTTCCCACAGAAGCTGAATGGGAATATGCATGCAGGGCAGGCAGTACAACCGCTTTTACCTCTGGTCCGATTGCACTTGATACTTTTTCCTGCAGATATCCTGAACCTGCTCTCATTGACAACACATGGTATTGTTATAACTCAGGTCTGGCAGGCCCTGCCCGGGACTTTAAGCCCCATCCTGTCAAGCTTTTAAAACCCAACCGCTGGGGACTTTATGATATGCACGGCAATGTCCAGGAATGGGTACAGGATGCCTGTGAATGGCGAAGTATTTTAAGAGCCAAGGTCGGAACAATTACCAGAACTTATGTGGACAATATCAAAGATCCCCTGGAAACAAAGGGAGATCATCGTGTGGTTAGAGGCGGCGGCTGGTACCAGAACAGCAAATACCAAAGAAGTGCATACCGGACCAACTACAAACCAATTGCCAGAAGAAACAGCTTGGGTTTCAGAGTGGTGAGGATCCGGTAGCCGCCCGACTCTCTTGTTTAAAAAGGTGCCACAATACCAGCCCTGCCCCGAGCATGAAAACGTCTCTGATCAGAAGTTCTACTGCAGAGGACACCCCTTTTGTATCCCCAAATGAGAAGCACCCGCAGTCAAACTCATGTCCCCGGATGAGGTTAAATGCGATCACCAGGATAAAACCTGTGAGCATGGCATTGATCAATATCAAGGCAGACCGTTTGTAAAGGCCTAATATAAGGCTAAGTCCCGTGATCAGCTCAATAAAAGGGACGCCAATCGCAAGAAGATTGATGGTCGCATCAGGAAAGATGCCGTACCCGTATAAAATTTTTGCAAACTGGTCCGGGGTAAGAATTTTGTGCCAAGAGGCCCAGATAAAGACTAAGCCGAGAACCAATCTAAGAGTCCATTCGGTAAAAATACTCCAACGGCTTGAATTAGGAAGCTTTTTATGCCCCTGTCCTGCATCGCCTGAATTTGAATAAGATACGCTTTTATCCATTGCTGCCTGTCTGCCCGGTTTCCATATCAAACTCCATTTCCTGCCACTCGGCAAATCCCCCGGCATAGACCGTCACCTTCTCAAACCCCATTTTGATCAGCTTGGAAGCAAATGTATGAGAGTCCTCACAAGTGATCCCGGAACAGTAAACAAGTATGTCATCCTCCGGCACCAGAGTTGATAGAAATCTCTTTTTGTTTGTCTCAAAATCATAGAGAGGAAAAGAAAGAGCACCAGGTAGATGGCCTTGTTCATAAATATCAGCCCGTCTTACATCCACAAGTATGACACTTCCCGATTCAATGAGACGGAGAACCTTAAGAGGGTTATTGATCTCTTTTGCCTTTACAGCATGAGCATCGGTGGTTCCGGCCATGATTACCCCGGCTTTTTCATCCCATTGTCCAAACAAAGGGATGCCGTTAGGCGATACGGCATTAACCACGAAAGCAAGGATCAGGGATAACCCAATAATCAGAAAACAGCCCCAAATATCTTTCATGTCACTATAGTCTGGCTTTGATGGCTTTAAACATATTTACACGTTTTTGTACCACCATGAGCATGAGCCATTTTTCCATCAACTGTGCCATCTTGTCTTCAGCATCGGATCTCATAACGGGTTCTGCAGGTTCCTGCTCTGGCTCCAATATGTCCAAAACCTGCTCTAAATCATCTATACCTTTCTCTGAAGCATCTGCACTTTCATTGGTTTGTACATCGGAACCCGGTGCATCTTCATTTAATAAAGCCAGTGTAGCGGCAATTTCCTCTGCCTTTGATGCTTTGGAGTCAGTTGCAGTAAATGGCTTATTTTCAGATTTTTCCAGGCGCTTGATGGCAGCCTGGATTTCAGGCAGATCTTCTGTGCCGTCTTCAAGCAGTTCTTTATACATGGAAAGGGCGTCCTGTAAATGCCCCTGGGTTTCGTATAGCCTGGCAAGTTCTATACTGGCAAACGTTTGGTTCATTTTTCGGGTTCCTTTGTTTTTGTTTTTTCCTTGAATATCAACTCGTCGGGTCCTGCCATTTCATGCTCATGCTTAGCCAGGTGTTTGATGTATTCGATATCATGTTTCAGGCTTTTAATTTCCTTTTCCATCTTTCGATTCTGGCGGGCTTCCAATACGACTTGGGCTTTTACCTGATCTTCTTTTTCCTTCAGGTCCCAGTAATCCATAACCCCATTCGTGGAAAAAAAAATCATTCCTAAGAGAACAAGGGCCACACAAACGCCTAAACCAAGTCCTATTTTTTCAAGTGTTGTCAATTTTTTCCTTAAAAAAAAGTTTAGTCAATATTGCCATCTCCGGATTTGATAATAGTCGTGCCCCAAGAAAATAGATTGCAGCTCCTGCAGCAATGGTAACAACCAAACCAATTGCCTGGACCATGATGGTTCCGGACGCCCAAAACGTCCACATCCAACGAACAAGAACGAACATTATAACAGAGATAAAAACTGCTCTGCAAGCAGAAACAAACACCTTGCCAAGGCTGACACCATTAGGAACAAAGCAGACAAGAAATACAAAGCCTGCCATAGCTGAAAGGGATACACTCAAAGCCAAACCATTCACTCCCATGGTTTTGGCCATAAACCCGGAAAGCAAAAGATTACACACGATTGAAATAAGTCCTGCAAAAAAAGGCAGCCGGATATTAGACAAAGAATAATAAAAGGTTACAAAAACCCGTATGCCGGCCACAGCCCACAACCCTGCTGCAAGATAAAACAGGCATTGCCCGGTTTGGGTTACCGCAGCAGCATCAAAGGCTCCCCGGCCGAAAATCAAAGAAACAATAGGCTCGCTCAATGCCATGATCCCTGCCATGGCTGGAAGAATTAAAAAAAACACCAGCCTTATACCTGTCTCAAACGATTTCCCGATAGTTCCTGTTTCAATATAGTTTCCTTTGCCCTGCCCTCTTTTTTTTTGAATATCATGGGAACAATCGTCATCATTCAATACTGCCGCACGCCCAGACAGCATAGGGAGCAAAACGGTTGCCACGGAAGTGGCAAACATTGCCAAAGGGAACTGGACCAGTCGCTCGGCATAATTCAAGTATGATACACTTCCGGGTAAAAGCCTTGTTGCTGTAAGCCCTGCCACCAGGATATTTATCTGAAATGCTGCGGCTCCCACCATGCTGGGTAAAAGAGTCACCACAACCTTTACCACTGCAGGATGAAGCCAGACAAACTGCTTGAAATCAAACATACCAAGCCGTGCGATAAAAGGAATCTGCAGGGAAAGCTGAACAATTCCACCAAATGTGACCCCAATGGCCAGAACAGCTATATGCCCGGACATCCAATCATATAAAAGAAAGGCCGATGAAATAATACTCAGGTTTAGTAAAATGGGAGTGGCTGCAGGAATATGAAAATTTCCATGGGCATTGAGAACGCCCATGGACAATGCAACCAAAAGAATGGTGAAACTGTAAGGCAACATGATCTTAAACAACAGGCAGGCCAAGGTATGGGAATAAGAATCTCCAACATACCCCGGGGCAAGAATACTGATAACTGCTGGGGCAAAGTATATACCAAAAGCTATAGCAAGTACGGATAATACTGAGATAAAAAAAAGTGCAGAAAAAAACATGGACACAGCCTGATCCTTTTTATCTTTGGCCAGATATGCTGAGAACACAGGTATGAAAGAGATGCTTAAAATTCCGTCAGACATCATCTTCCGGATTAAATCGAACGGCCTGAATGCAATAAAAAAAGCATCAGAAACAACCCCGGCACCGAACACAAAAGCGATCATGGCATCACGAATCATTCCCAGTATTCTTGAAACCAGAGTAATTGCGCTTATGGATGCTGCTTTTTTTATAAACTGAGCCACATGTTTTCCTTGACAAAACCCATATTTACGTATATGTTGTCGAATTTGAAATATGGTTTATATTTATTTAATTTACTAATCTTATGAAGGAGCTAGACCAAGTTGGCTAACCATAAATCAGCAAAGAAACGTGCAAAACAAAGTCAGGTAAGACGGATGAGAAACAGAGCAGTTAAAACCTCCCTCAAAACACTGGAGAAAAAACTGCGCGATGCAAAAGCATCTGGTGAAAATGCCGAAGAACTGATGAGACAGACTCAGTCCGCCATTCACAAGGCAGCTAAAAAAGGTGTTATTCACAAGAAAACTGCTTCCAGAAAGATTTCAAGACTTTCCAAACTTGTGAACGCTTAATCGCGCGTTTTTGCCACTTTTAGCACAGCCGGTCCAGACAAAATACAGACAGGAGCGTAACCATGCATTGGATACGCTCCTGTCTTAGTTTTAAAAATTACTCTGCATCTGGCTAACCAAGCGCTCGGCAACACGCTCGGCTATTGTATCTACAGCTTCACTTTTATTTGCTTCATCATCCACTGTATCATCTTCAACCGTATAGGATTCATTAGCTGAAAGTCCTTTTATCGACCAGAGTATTTCTCCGTCAGGACCAGAAAGCTTTACATCCACCACGGCTGTCACCCGTCTCTCCGTTACATCTTCTGTGGAAGACCGGGACAGGGTAGAAAAGGTTATGGATTTAACCACACCTGTGATCACTCGTGTAGAATTGGACTCATCCACCACCTGGGTGTCTGATTTTGCCGTAATCTCGCGGATCAACTCATTGGTAAAGGTGACACCGGCTCTTGATTCCGAGCTGTTGTTTTCAAACACGGCCACAGCCACACGGGTCACATCATCCCGTATGTAACCGCCGCCTGCCAGCTTGTAACCACAGCCGGCAGCAGCCACAGCCGCCACCAGCACAATCATCCACATTGTCAATTTTTTCATAGGCTACACCACGATGTTTACAAGGGTTTGTTTTTTCCGGATAACAATAATTTTCCGGATGGTTTTGCCTTCAGTATACTTAACGATCCTTGAATCAGCCAACGCATCTGATTTAATCTGCTCTTCATCGGCGTCCGCACCAATGGAAAATTTTGCTCTCAACTTACCATTGACCTGAACCACAACCAGAACCTCGTCGGTTTTCAATGAATCTTCTCTATATTTAGGCCAGGACTGCTCAAGTACGGATTGATCATGTCCCATACGCTCAAACAACTCTTCACAGAAATGGGGAATAATGGGGCTGAGAAGCAGCAAGACATTTTCAAGGCAGAACCAGAGAACTGATTTCATTTCATCGTCTGCTTTTTCCAGATCCACGCCGTACATGGCATTGACCAACTCCATAACAGCTGAGATGGCTGTATTAAAATGAAAGCTTTGATCAATATCATCAGTGACTTTCTGGATGGTCTGGTTGGCCTTGATATATAATTCTTTAGCCGCTTTGGCATTTAAATCTTTGGCTGGCCCGCAGAAGGGTTCAATACCTGTTATATTCTCCATACAGGACTGTGCCAGGCGCCACACCCTATTAACAAACCGGTTGCTGCCTTCCACGCCATCTTCACTCCATTCCAGGTCGCGTTCCGGCGGCGCTGCAAACAAACAGAAAAGCCGCGTGACATCAGCTCCGTATTTTTCCAGTAACTCATTTGGATCTACAACATTTTTCTTGGACTTGGACATCTTGATGACACGGCCGACTTCCACGTCTTTACCGCACATGGTACATTCAAGCCCTTCGCCCTTTTTCTCAGCCTGTTCAGGAAATAAATATCCGTGTTCAGGACAAGTCATGGTTTCCTTGCAGACCATGCCCTGGGTCAAAAGCCGGGTAAACGGTTCTTTGAAATCAATAAGCCCAAGGGTATTTAAAACACGCATAAAGTACCTTGAATAAAGCAGATGAAGCACAGCATGTTCTACCCCGCCGATATATTGATCTACCGGCGCCCAATACTCTACGGCCTTGGGATCAAACATACCCTGTTCAAACCTTGGAGAACAATACCTCAGGTAATACCAGGACGATTCAACAAAGGTGTCCATGGTATCAGTATCGCGTTGGGCATCTTCCCTGCCGCATGTCGGACAGGTTACCTTGGCAAAGTAATCAAGTGTGGGTAAAGGAGACCCACCCTTTTCAAGCAGGTTTGCATCCTCAGGCAATGTAATGGGCAGATCAGACTCAGGCACAGGTACAACACCGCAGGAAGGACAATGAATCACAGGAATTGGTGTACCCCAATATCTTTGACGGGAAATGCCCCAATCTCTGAGGCGGTAGGAGACGGCTTTCTTACCATGGCCTTCCTTGTCCAGCCAGTCGGTCATAACGCCTAATGCTTCTTTACTGTCCATGCCGTCAAACTGACCGGAGTTGACCATTTTGCCGCGACCGGCATACGCTTCTGTCATTGTGGCGCCGTCCAGCTCTTCGCCTTCAGGCTGAACCACAACCCTGATATCAAGTCCGTATTTTCTGGCAAAATCAAAGTCTCTTTGATCACCGGCAGGAACCGACATAATTGCCCCGGTACCATACCCCATTAATACAAAATTGGCTGTGTAGATGGGAATTTTTTCACCGGTAGCAGGATTGATACAATGTGCGCCTGTGAAAACCCCTTCTTTTTCGTACTTTTCTATTCCTTCTGCAGACCGTTCCTGTTGAGAAACTTTATCAACAAAGGCTGAAACTTCTTTTTCCTGTTCAGTACCTTTTGACAAAGATTCTACAAGGGGATGTTCCGGCGCAAGACACATGAAAGTGGCGCCAAAAATTGTATCCGGACGGGTGGTAAATACCTCCAGCATCTGGTCAGAACCGTCAATCTTGAACTTTAGTTCAGCACCAATGCTTTTGCCGATCCAGTTTTTCTGCATGACAGTGACCTTGTCAGGCCACCCCGGCAATTTGTCACAATGGACCAGAAGGTCTTCTGCATAGTCAGTAATTTTAAAAAACCACTGCCACAATTTCTTTTGCTGAACTACCTGGGAACAGCGCCAACATGCACCCTGCTCCACCTGTTCATTCGCAAGAACGGTCTGGCATTTCTCGCACCAGTTGACAAAGGATTCTTTGCGGTAGGCCATTCCCTTTTCAAGCATCTTCAAGAAAAGCCATTGTTCCCAGCGATAATATTCAGGACGGCAGGTGGCAATCTCTCTGTCCCAGTCATAAGAAAAACCCATTTTTTTAAGCTGGGCGCGCATGGCCCGGATATTTTCATAAGTCCAGGCAGCAGGATGGGTATTGTTGTCAATGGCTGCATTCTCTGCGGGCATACCAAAGGCATCCCAGCCCATGGGATGGATAACGTTAAACCCTTTCATCCGTTTGTAACGCACCACCACGTCACCAATAGTGTAATTGCGCACATGACCGATATGAATCTTTCCCGACGGATAGGGAAACATTTCCA
Organism: Desulfobacterales bacterium; assembly: GCA_022361535.1. Next base: position 29,116 of record JAKSAU010000941.1, on the reverse strand, counting down.
GAAGATAGTATTTTTCTTTAGACGTATCCTCAGAAACCTTGAACAACTGATTATCGTTCCAGTATTCCTGCCACTTGGGCTCAACCGAAGAGGGCGTGTACCGTTCCTCCATTATCTGTATTCCTTTCGAAAGCATCTATATTATATAGTAAACTCTTTTAGATGCCATAAGCAGAACCAAATAGCAAGAGCGGAAACCAAGCTTTTGGAGGGCTTTGATATTTACTACAAGAGGTTTCAATACCTTACTTGCTGAAATTTTCAACTATTTCATTTTGCTAAACTTAAAATCATATTGATTTAAAGCAGACAAAGGACACTCTTGCTTAAGGCCTATAAATCAACTATATCTAAAACTTAGTTGGTTTTGGATCGTAAAAGTTTACTTATCATCCTATGCTATGCGTAATCCGTATAGCATTACTTTTAACGATTCTGTCTATTATACTGTAAGATTTTATAAAAGGAAGGAACTGAAATGCTGAAATTAGTCGTCCCATTTCTGACCATATTCATCCTTGCAACCAATACTTATGCCCAAGAAGTCTCAAAATCAGACTGGATCACTTATATGAAAGGCGCAATTCCAACTGCTTTTTGTCAGGAAGACGGCTATATTATGAAGTGTTTTGGAATTTCACGTGGAGAATGCATATCAGCTTCCGGCAAAGCAATGGACTCATGCATTTTTCTGGCAGATGAAAATCTACCGGACACCCTAAACGCAGCTGCTGGTCAAAAATGGGGTACAACGCTTGGCAATTGTACCGGTAACATTCTGGAACAGCAGTATGCAAAGAAAAAATCCAAAGACAAAAAATGCTACAATCCCAAGAATTGGTTAAAATAAGATATAAAGCTCAGATTAAAAAGAAGGGAGCTTGGTTCTGGTTGAATTGCCCATAGGGTGATGAGCAAAGTCAGGTTACGACATCGCCTTGTTTTTTTCCAGATCCAGTTCAATTGTTTCAATTACACGAAGGCACTTGTGGCATGCGTTCTTATTTTTTCGAAAGGCCCGGACTGCACTTGATTCCGTATCAAACCATTGTATGGAATCACTATGGGTAACCCTGTCATTGCAAGGTCGTGCCATACAAAGCCTGCGAACGCCATGGCTTTCATCAATGCAGGCCATAAAGTGATACCGCCCTTGTTGCGCGGTCATACCGAATCCATATTTATCGATCTTCTCCGATAGGCGGTCGTCAAAAAACATCCCTGTTTCCTTTTTCATAGCTGATTTGAATACTCCCAAAATGTTGCAAATTAGATTCCAGGGGGACAAAAGTATACTCAAACCAGTTTCTCCAAGAACATTTTTTATTAAAATTCAAACAGATATTCCTCTTTGGGGACTGGCCAGATTATTTATTCAGCCAAAACCATCAATGACATTTCGTCAAAACAGCCAAAACCCAAGGCAAACTGTAGATATTTCCCCACAGCACCAAAAAACGTCTATCACCTGGCAATTTAGAAACTCATTACATTTTGTTACACTTACTTAAACATTTATCACAGATTCCTGTTCCCCATTCTTATATGATCTGCTATATCGACACTCAAAAAGGGTAAAAGCAATACAAACCCTAACACTTAAAAATAACGGCGTCATTATCAGGATATATCATGAACAGGCTGCCTGCCATATTCTTGTCAATATTACTTGGAACATTTATTTGCGGATGCACTTCTTCTCAAACAAAAGTTGCGACTTCTGATCCAGGCCCTTGGAATGAAAATGTAACCGAAGAAGTACAGGATATGACAGAGACTGGACAAGCCTATCGTTCTGCACCAGGTAACAATGATGACAGCCAGGTCTTTTTTACCAGGAACAAACCGCAGATAGAAACCGTTCAGATATGGCTTGAAAGTTCAAAATCCATCACTGAAAAAATTACAGAGTATATAAAAGAGGTCTGGCCGGACCGCGGAACCACTAACAGCCCTGCCCCGCCCAGCAAAAGGCTATTAGGCAAGTGGTACGGCATAGACCGGATACTTGATGCAGCGATCATATTCACCTTCCAAGACAATGGAGACTTTTCCCTGGAAGCCGGAGGAAAAATCAACACAGGCAAATATGTTGTTGAAGAAAACACCAATCCTTGCCGTATAAAATTCATCGATCCTACCATGCCTGAACGATACAGTACCGCGTTTGAATTCATTGATGACTATGCCCTTATATTGAAAGAAGAACGACGCGATCTGATCCTGTTTAAAAGAAGCGAATCCCCTGTCGCAAAAAAAGAATCGGCTTGACCCCAACTCATTGAAATGATATATAGAGTGGTTTTTTAAGTTGCCCGAAAGGCGGGCAGCTGACGCTTTAATCCTTGCTCCGGGAATTATAACGGTTAGCCCGGGGCTTTATATCCGTAAGGAGAAAAAATGAGGAAATATGAAACTGTATTTATTTCTGACCCTGATCTTCAGGATCAAGCAAGAGAAGAACTGTTTGATAAAGTCAGAAATATCATCACCAGAGAAAATGGTATTCTTTTAGACTTTGACGAATGGGGCAGCAAAAAGCTGGCCTATGAAATCAAAAAGAAACTGCGCGGTTACTATGTCTGCCTGACTTATGGCGGCACAGGCGACCTCGTAACAGAACTTGAAAGAAATTTTCGTCTCAGCGACGATATCATGAAATTCATGACCATCCTTCTTTCCGACAATGTCACTGCAGAATCCCTTGAAAAAGAAGTGGCAGAAGCCAAAGCAGCTGAAGAGGCAGAAAAAGCGGTTGAAGAGCCTGCCGAAGAAGACGCCCCTGCTGAAGAAGCATCTGAAGAAGCTGCAGAAGAACCTGCTGAGCCTGTTGAAGAAACAGCTGACGCCGGTGAAACTAAAGAGTAATTCAATCATTAAGGAGAGAACGTATGTATAGAGGTCAAAGAGGCGGAGGAAAAAGCAGATTCTACCAACGTCGTAAAATCTGCAGATTTTGCGTAGACAGTGGTATGGAAATCAACTACAAAAACCCCAAATCACTCAGGCAGTTTGTCACTGAACGGGGTAAAATTATCCCAAGACGGATTACCGGGACCTGCGCCAAACATCAGCGTCAGCTTTCCCTGGCCATCAAGCAAGCCCGTCAGATTGCTCTGCTGCCGTTTGTGGGACGTCCCATGCATTAACAGCCGGGACATGGAGTAAACCAAGTGCCTGTATCCTTTACCCATCCGACATTCATCAAAGAGACCCTGCTAGGTATCTCTTTATGTATGCTGATATTCGGAGCCGTGCTTACATTTCCCCTGCTTGGGGTATTTGCACTGTTGTTCCTGCCGTTGCCCGTGCTTTATTTCCGGCTCAAGCTGGGACGCAACAGCGGCGGAATGATTGTGGCAGTCAGCTTTTTATTGCTGATGGTCATGGCAAAGGGAATGGCATTTGACGTACTCTACTTTGGATCGCTTTTGATGACCGGCTTTTTCTTAGGAGAATGCCTTGAACGGCACCTGACCATTCAGAGAACCATGATCCTTACCACCTTGATGGTGGCAGGTGCGGCAGTTACCGCATTTGCCCTTTATACAACCATACAGGGACAGACCATGGCAGGTATTCTTACCGAATACCTAAAGCATTACTTCAGCATGACAGCTGAACTCTACTCTGAAATGGGGATCGAGCAAGATCAGATCCAGCAGTTGAACTCAGCGTTTATGGTTATTTTACCAGGTATGTTCCTGGTGTCTTATCTAACCACCATATGGCTGAATATCTTGATTATAAGAAATATGCTGCTGAAAAAAGGGGTGACGCTCAAAAGCATTGAACACCTAAACCGGTACCGAGTACCAGACTTCACAGTCTGGGCGGTGATTCTAACCGGACTTGCTCTTATGGTCCCGTCAGAACCCGTTAAAATATTCGCCATCAATTGCATGATCGTCCTAATGCTTGTTTATTTTTTTCAAGGAATTGCTGTTGTTTCTTTTTTTTTCCAGAAAAAAAAAACGCCTATGGTCTTGAAAGTCTTTTGCTATTGCCTGATTGCCGTACAATTGTACGTGCTTATACTGGTTATCGGCCTTGGCTTTTTTGACAACTGGATCAATTTTCGGAAACTTGCAACGGCAGAAAGATAAATTAAAACCAGTCCGCATGAAGCTGCATGGACTGGATTTTGGAGGTTTACAATGAGAGTCATATTAAAAGAAACCATCGACACACTGGGTATCGCCGGCACAGAGTGCGACGTGGCCCCCGGGTATGGCAGAAACTACCTGCTTCCCCAGGGCAAAGCCGTTCTTGCCACCCCCCAGAACCGTCGTGTTATGGAGCAGGCCCGGGCAAAACTGGAACTCCAGATTGCAAAAGAACGCAAATTGGCTGAAGAACTGGCTGACAAGGTTAAAGACGTTGCTGTAACCATTAAAGCCAAAGTTCGTGAAGAAATCTATCTTTACGGTTCAGTTACCAGCCACGACATCAAAGACGCACTTGATGCTCAGGAAGTCGCTGTAGAGCGCCGCTCTATTCTTCTGGCTGAACCCATCAAGGAAACCGGTGAGTATAAGGTACCCATCCGTCTTTATAAGGATGTTGAACCTGAAATCACCGTAACCGTGGTTGCTGAAGAAAAAGAAGAGAAATAAAAAGATCTATGGCCTGCAGGCCACTTTTGGGCTGCAGGCCTTTTCTTACAAGGATATTTTGGCAAAAAAAGACCCCATAAAAACCGATCATCTGCTCAACCGAACCCCTCCCCATGATAATGATGCAGAGGAATCTCTCCTCTCAGCCATCTTTATCAATAACGACTGCCTATTTGACATTCTTGAAATTTTGACCCCGGATGATTTTTATAAAGGGGCTCATAAAAAAATTTTCAGGGCTATAATGGAACTGGCATCCAATGAGGAACCGGCAGATCTTGTGACGGTGGCAAATGCCCTCAATGAAAGAGATGAATTGGAAGCCATTGGCGGACCGGCATTTTTGGCTGCCATTTCTGATGCTGCTCCTGTAGCGGTCAATGCTGTCCACTATGCTAAAATCGTCAGGGGCAAAGCCTCATTGCGTCAACTCATAGATGCATCTTCCACGACCATTGAACGCTGCCTGGAAGATAAAGGTGATTTCAAAGATATTCTTGATGAGGCTGAAGCGTCTGTTTTTCAAATTGCTGAACGAAAATCAGGTGGGGCGTTCAAGTCTTTAGGCGAGCTTATCGACCTGAACATTGACCAGCTTGAAGAGCAACAGGGAAAGGACGGTGGCTTGTCCGGGCTTTCCACAGGGTACCCAAGGCTGGACCAGCTTACTTCCGGCCTTCAAGGTTCTGACTTGATAATTCTTGCAGCCAGGCCAAGTATGGGTAAAACTGCTTTTGCCTTGAATGTTGCCAGAAACGTAGCTTTTGGAGAGCGTAAACCTGTTGCAGTCTTTTCTTTGGAAATGTCCTGTGACCAGCTTTCCATGAGGCTTTTAACATCAGAAGCCCGGATCGATTCAAACCGGCTGCGAACAGGATTCATCAGTCCCGAGGACTGGCAGCATGCCACTGATGCCGCAGGCATCTTAAATGAACTGCCCATTTTCATAGATGACACACCAAGCATCTCCGTAATGGACCTGCGGGCAAAAACCAGAAAACTTTATCAAAAAAACGGTGGCCTTGGTTTGGTGGTGATTGATTATCTCCAGCTTATGAAAGCGCCTTTCCGCTCTGACCGAAGAGACTTGGAGATTGCTGAGATATCACGGTCACTAAAGGCATTGGCTAAAGAGCTGAATGTGCCTGTTGTAGCCCTGTCACAGTTGAACCGTATGCTTGAGCAACGCTCCGACAAACGCCCCATGATGTCTGACTTAAGGGAATCCGGCGCTATTGAGCAGGATGCGGACATCATTGCATTTATCTACAGGGATGAAGTCTACAACAAAGAACCGGACAATCCCAAAAAGGGAACTGCAGAGATCATAGTCGCCAAAAACCGTAATGGTGCAATTGGTACGGCCCATATGGTATTCAACGGCCAGTATACCCGATTTGAAGAATTGGCACCGGAATCTTACCAGGGATTTGAATGAAACGAATCGTATACGGCACAACAGAAGGCTTAAGAAAAACCCAGATTAAACGGATTGAAGCCTTATACACTTTAAAGTCCCCGCCCGAATTTATCCTTACTCCAGAAATGGCTCAGGAGCTGGTGGAAATCAGCCAGGAAATCCGTCGACAGGTTGGAATTCTTCTCAATCGTAACGGAAAAGTAGTCTGCGTAATCGCAGGGGAACCACACCGTATCGTGATCCCTGTTACACCCGATTATATGGCTGGACCTGGACGTCTCAAAGGGGTGCGGTGCGTTCACACCCACCTATCTGATGAAGCGTTGACCAGGGATGACTTGACTGACTTGGCGCTCTTGCGCCTGGATTATATCACAGCCTTATGTCTTACACCGTCCGGCAACCCTGGCACTGTTTATTCTGCCCATATTCTTCCTGATCCTGAGGCAGAGCCTTACCAGATAGATGCTCCTGCCAGCATCAATGAATTGGACACTGACTGCCAGGCTCGAATCTTTGAACTGGAATCAGAGCTGGCCCGGCATAACCGTCAGCACCGGCCTGAAACCGGAAGGGAAAACGCATTTTTGATCAATGCCACAACAGTTCATCCAAAAGATGCCTATGTTTCCATGGATGAACTCAAAGAACTATGCAAAACCAGCCATATTAAAGTGGTTGGAACCGCAGTTCAAAGACGGAAAAAAATTGATCCTAAATTTGTGGTAGGTAAAGGCAAACTGTCCAGTTTGATCATCAAGGCTATTCAGAATTACGCCACCATGCTGGTCTTTGACCGGGAATTGTCTCCTTCCCAGATCAGATCCATCACTGATTTTGTTGAGATGAAAGTTATTGACCGGACACAGCTGATCCTGGATATTTTTGCAAAACAGGCAAAATCCAGGGAAGGTAAGTTCCAGGTTGAACTGGCCCAGCTTGAATATATGCTGCCAAGACTTATCACCAAAAATACGGCCATGTCGCGCCTTACCGGTGGTATCGGCGGAAGAGGCCCTGGTGAAACAAAACTTGAGGTTAACAGGCGTCGTGCCCGTGACCGGATCTCCCGGTTGAAAAAAGAAATTGAAAAGATACGAAAGCAGCGCCGTCAGCAAAAGTCAAGACGCAAACGCAGGGACCTGCCTATCATATCTATTGTCGGATATACCAATGCAGGCAAGTCAACCTTGCTGAACACATTGACTCAAAGCAATATTATAGCTGCCAACCGTTTATTTGCCACGCTGGATCCTTCTTCCAGGAGACTGCGCTTCCCCCAGGACAAAGAAGTAATCATTACGGATACGGTCGGCTTCATCCAGAACCTTCCTAAAGAGTTGATGGAGGCCTTTCATGCAACTTTGGAAGAATTGGCTGAAGCAGATGTGATCCTTCATGTGATAGATATATCTAACCCTAGATATATGCAGCAAAAAGAGTCGGTTGAACAATTGCTCAAAAAACTGGATCTGGATAAAATTCCAACCCTCTACGTTTTTAATAAAATGGACAGGGCCGATCTGAATGACTTTGATAACCCGTGGCTGCTAAACCGCGGAACACTTGTATCTGCCCTGGAAAAGCAGAGCCTGGCGCCACTTGTAGAAAAGCTTGAATCCATGGTTTAGCCGATAGATTATTTGCTTTTCAACCTTGAAAAAACCCATGGTTTACATTACAAATAAACCATAACCCACATACTACTGGATATCATATGGAAATAAAATTAGACCGGATGCTTGAAGAAGAACACGTCAAAGAAGATTCAATGGACATACCTGACTGTTTTGGAGAATTTGACAAGGATAACCGGCTTTGCTTTGACCACTGTGCCATTTCCATCAAATGCTGTGTGATGCAGACCCGCCATCCTAAAGTTGATATTTTGGAAAAATTGTTAATCTACAATGACTACTCAGTAAAACCAAACTGATTGGTCAACCCGAAGCGATAACTATTTTGCTTTGGGGAATTTAAGAAAAAATCTTACCCGGATTAAGAATGTTTTTAGGATCAAACACCTGTTTGATCCCCTTCATAAGCGCAAGTTCCCTTTTACCGACTTCCTTTTCAAGATAAGCCATTTTTGTAATCCCTACGCCATGCTCACCTGTTATGGTCCCCCCAAGCTTCAAAGTAATATCAAAGAGTTCATCTACCGCTTTGTGAGCTCTTTTGCTTTGATCGTCATCTGATTTATCATACATGATATTACAATGGATGTTACCGTCTCCCGCATGGCCGAACGCCACGACAGTCAGACCGGATTCTTTTTGGATCTGAGTGATGGCATCAACCATCTTTGGAATTTTTGAAATGGGAACAACAATATCTTCATTGATTTTATTCGGAGCAATTTTATAAAGCACAGGAGAAAGGGATTTTCTGGCCTGCCATAATTTTGCAGCGTCGTTGGAATCTGAAGCGATCATCACATCCAACGCCCCGCGTTTCATGCAAAATTCCCGAATAATCTGTGCACTGGTCTCAACCTCATCCACTTCTCCATCCAGTTCAAGAATAAGCAGGGCCTGGGTTTTGTCGGGCAACTCAAATGCAAGTTTGTCTTGAACCAACCCCAAAGAAGCATGATCCAGGTATTCGACACATCTTGGAATCACAGCCTGTTTCATAACAGCAGACACGGTTTGAGCGGCAGCATCAGTCCCGTCAAAAAAAACTGCCATGGTTTTTACAGCAGCAGGTTTAGGTAAAAGCCGAAGCACAATCTGTGTAACTAAAGCTAAGGTTCCTTCGGAGCCAACAATTAGCCGGGTCAGGTCATATCCGGCAACTCCCTTGGCTGTACTTACCCCTGTTTCGATGATCTCTCCCGAAGGTAGAACGACACGAAGACCCAACACATAATCCCGTGTCACGCCATATTTGACGGCCCTTGGGCCACCGGCGCATTCACCTATATTCCCACCTATGGTACAAACCGCTGATGAAGCAGGATCTGGTGGATAAAACAATCCTTTTGCTTCTACCGCCTTATGCAGATCTGAAACAATTACACCCGGTTCTACCCGGGCGATAAAATTACGGTCATCAATTTCAATGATTTTGTTCATGCGGCCTGTTGACACGACCACACCACCTTGAACCGGAACAGCCCCCCCGGTCATACCGGAACCGCTTCCCCTTGGGATGACTGGGAATTCTTCTAAATCAGCAAGCTTAAAAATATCAGAAACTTCCTGCTCTGTGGCAGGGAATACAACAGCATCCGGTAAAAAGGAACGCCCTGTGGCATCATAGGAATACACCAGGCGTTCTTCTTTGCCTGTACTAAAATGAGGTGCACCAACTATGTTTTCCAGGGCTTTTAACCCTGATGGGCTGATGGTCATTTATATTTTACCGGTTTCTAATTTCTTGGACAGGTAATTGATCTGTTCGTAAAGCTGTCCTTTTTGTTTGAGTTCCTTTTCAATGGCATTAACTGAATAGATAGCTGTGGCATGATAGCGCTTGAAGCTTGACCCGATCTTTTTGATAGGCTGGTCCGTATATTGTTTTGCAAGAAACATGGCTACCTGACGGGGTTTTACAATTCTGCGCTTTCTGGATTTTGATATAATATCCTGTTCAGTAATGGAAAACTCATTGCACACTAATTTTTTAATAAGGTCAATGGTAATCCGTTTTCTTGCCCGTGTCATGTTTTCAAGCACACTTTGAGCCAACTCAATATCAATGTCACGGCCCATAAGCTGTCCTTTGGCCACCACACCAAACATCCCGCTTTCCAGTTGACGGACATCATCACACAGCTCCTGTGCAATATATTCGGTAACCGGCATGGGCAGCGTACATCCCAGCCCTTTGGATTTTTTGCTAAGGATTCTGACCCGTGTATCAAAGTCGGGAGCCTGTATTTCTGTGAGCAACCCCATATTCAGTCTGGATCTTAGATTGTCGTTAAGTTTGGGGATATCATCAGGTCTTTCGCATCCTGAGAAAATGATCTTCTTATCTGCATCAAGCAAATAGTCCAGGGTAATGGCAAGTTCTTTCTGGGTGGCTGTTTTCCCTGATAAAAAATGAATATCTTCAAGGATAAGTACATCACATTTTTGACGATATTTCTTTTTAAACCGGTCAATGACATTATTTTTTAAGGAAAAGATCATCTCGTTGGTAAAGTCCTCTGCAGTAACGTAATAAACCCTTCCGGCAATATCGTTCCCCATGATGTGGTGTCCCACAGCCTGAGATAAATGACTTTTTCCTAGTCCGGTTTTTCCTAAAAGAAAAAGCATGCCTGACCCGTTGATCCTTCCCTGGGCCAGGGATAATGATGCAGAATATGCAAAATTAGAATTATCTCCAACAACGAAATCATCAAAGGTAAAGTTTTTCTTGAGCATCCGACCACAGTTAAAGCTGGGGTCCATGCCAGGCAGCATAGGCTGGTCAATGGGTACCGATGCTGGAGCAGACGCTATGGCGGGAACCACGCCTGCAGTTTGCCTAATTTCCTTTTTGGGACTGATTTTACTTTTTTTGTTTTGTGCCTTGGCTGCACTGCTTGCTTGAAAATCGACACGAACACTATGCCCAAGACGTGCAAACCCTTTTTGAAAATGGCTGAGATAGTTTTCTTTAAGTCGCTTTACAAAAAACTCATTGGGAGCTGATAGGGTGATACTCTCTGTATCGTTGTCAATGAAGGATACCGGTTCAATCCACATCCTGTAGCAGTGATCAGGTACTGAAGCTTTAATTTGAGATTTGACTTCTATCCAGAACGACTCCATTCGTTATATAAAAAACCTTCCGATTGCGCAGTTGTATGCCGTGAACTGCGATGACAAAATTAATAGTTAAAGCGAACCATAATGACATTTTTAAAAAGTGACTATTTTTTTAAGCGAATATACTTTCCCGGTCAACTGGAATAAGATTGGTTAGCCAAAGGTTAGGACCTTGTTTGGTATATTTTTTCAACATCTTGTTTTTATTAGATTTTAACTGTGAAACAAAGAATTTTTCTATTGATTACAGGCAGTTCTACAACCCCTTATTTTTCAAGGATATTTTTATACACCCTCTTGGTTTCCAAATAATTTATTAATTTTTTTCCTCCATTTTCCTCCGTTTTTCTTCGAATTACACCGAATTAAATAAAAACTATAAAAAATTAACATCCCTTAAATTTTCAGGGGTTTCACAAAACCATCACTGAATTGTATTTACACTATAAGGCTGCAATAGTATATTTAATCTTTTTAATAATGATAAAAGATCGAGTCAAAAAAAATGAACGCTATCCTACCCCGCCCAATCCTTGGAATCACCATGGGAGACCCCGCAGGCATTGGCCCAGAAATTATTGTCAAAGCCCTTTCTGATAACGAGATGACAAAACTTTTTACGCCAATAGTTATTGGAGACCCGACAATTCTGGACAAAGCTGCCCATGCTTTAAACATTCATTTTAATATAACACAAATTGATACGCCAAAAGCCATTACCAACGATCCCAATCAGATCTATCTTGTGCCTATGTCCGACCTGGACCCTGGCTTAGCTAACTTAGGTGCCCCAACCCCTGAAACCGGAAAAGCTGTAGAAAAATACATATTAAAAGGCGTGGATCTAGCACTTTCCAAAGATATTCAGGCTCTCGTTACAGCCCCAATTACCAAAACAGGCCTAAAATTGGCCGGATCTTCATTCCACGGTCATACCGAGCTTATTGCAGATAGAACCGGCACACAGAATTTTGCCATGATGATGGCAGGACACCGACTAAAAGTCGTTTTGGTTACCATTCATGTTCCCCTGTCCCAAGTTCCCGCTGCGTTGACCCAAAATGAAATCTTGAGAATAATTGATTTAACTATGGATACATTGATTTCAAGGTTTGGAATCCCTAGTCCACGGCTTGGTGTTGCAGGACTTAATCCCCATGCTGGTGAAGACGCCATGTTTGGCAGTGAAGAAGAAACTATCATTGCCCCGGCTGTCGAATCTGCCAAACAAAAAGGCTATGATGTTCAAGGTCCTTTGCCCCCGGACACAGTATTTTTTAATGCCGTTAACGGCAGATTTGATGCAGTCATCTGCATGTACCATGATCAGGGCCTGATCCCTTTTAAAATGGTTCACTTTAAAGACGGCGTAAACACTACCATTGGCCTTCCCATTATTAGAACCTCAGTGGACCATGGTACGGCCTATGATATAGCCTGGACAGGCAAAGCCGATGAAACAAGCCTTAAAGAAGCTTTAAAATTGGCTGCATTCCAGGCGACACAGAGGGACAAGGCACAGTCATGACCACAGATAAGATAATTATTAAAGGGGCCCGGGAACACAATCTGAAAAATATAGATGTGGAGATCCCCAAGAACAGCCTGACTGTTGTCACAGGGTTGTCGGGTTCCGGTAAATCTACATTAGCCTTTGATACGCTGTATGCTGAAGGCCAGCGCCGGTATGTCGAATCTTTATCTACTTATGCACGCCAGTTTTTAGGCCAAATGGACAAGCCTGACGTAGATGCCATCATAGGTCTTTCCCCATCCATTTCTATAGAGCAAAAAACAGCCAGCCATAATCCCAGATCCACTGTAGGCACTGTCACTGAAATCTATGATTATTTCAGGTTGCTTTTTGCCCGTGTAGGCCACCCTCACTGTCATAAATGCGGTGACCCAATATCGGCCGCTTCCATAGACCAGATCAAAGACAGGATTTTACCGGACATTTTTCCTGAAAAAGGTGAAAAAATTATGGTATTGGCTCCTGTGGTAACTGAGAAAAAAGGAAGCCACGGTCAATTGATCCTTCATATGCAAAGACAGGGATTTGCCCGATTGAGGATAGACGGCACCATAGTCCGCATCGAAGAAGTAAAGAGTCTTGAAAAAAATAAAAAACACACCATAGACGTAGTCGTTGACCGGATAGTGCTCAAATCCGGCATTGAACAAAGACTGACAGATTCCCTTGAAACAGCACTATCGTTGTCCGACGGACGGGTGGTTCTTGTCAATTTAGACCAAAAAAATGAGACGTTGTTCAGTGAAAAAGCAGCCTGTCTAAAATGCGGAATTTCCTATCCTGAGTTCACACCTGCAAGTTTCTCTTTTAACTCTCCCCAGGGGGCCTGCCCCCATTGTGACGGTTTAGGGCATATAACAGAGTTCGATCCGGACCTTATAGTTCCAGACAAACAAATCTCTTTGCGCGAGGGAGCAGTACTTCCCTGGGCAAATAAAAATTCTGTTCAGCATATGGAATTTTTGGATGCTCTTGTCACCCATTATAAAGAAGATATTTATAAACCTTTTAAAGACCTGTCCCTAAAATTTCAAAAGGTAATTCTAAAGGGCTCCGGAAAAGAAGAGATACCGTTTTATGTTGAACGGGTCGAAAAAAAGATTACCTATAAAAAGGTCTTTGAAGGAATTATCCCTAATCTTGCCCGACGTTTCCATGAAACCGATTCAGCAGGGGTCCGTGAAGACCTAAAAAAATACATGGGATTCAAGGCCTGTTCAAAATGCAATGGTTCCCGCCTGAATCAAGCTTCGGGGGCTGTTAGGGTGGGAGGTAAACGAATATGGGAAATGGTTTCTATGTCAGTCAAACAGGCTGGCCAGCTAATCACGAGTCTTGATCTCAACGGTAAAGAAAAGCTGATTGCATCTGCCATTATCAGCGAACTTGCCCAGCGTTTAACATTTCTGGAAGATGTGGGATTGGACTACCTGACTCTGGACCGCTCGGCTGCCACCTTGTCAGGTGGAGAAAGCCAACGTATACGACTGGCAACACAGATTGGGTCCAAACTGACCGGCGTCCTCTATGTGCTGGATGAGCCCAGTATCGGACTTCATCAAAGGGACAATGCCCGTTTGCTTAACACGTTGATGAGCCTTAAAAAATTAGGAAATACTGTTTTAGTCGTTGAGCATGATGAAGATACTATCCGGGCTTCAGACCATATTATTGACGTAGGGCCAGGGGCCGGTATTAACGGTGGCCAAATTGTATTTTCAGGTCCTCCTGAAGATCTTCTTAACGCCCAAAACTCTTTGACCGGCCAATATCTGTCCGGTAAAAAACAAATCCACACCCCTGAACAAAGACGGGCAGGAAACGGAAATGCCCTCATAGTCAAAGGGGCAAAAGAGAACAACCTGAAAAAAATCGATGTTCAATTTCCTTTGGGATGTTTTACCTGCGTTACAGGGGTATCAGGCTCTGGAAAATCCACCCTTGTTTTGTCTACGCTTTATAGAGCACTTGCAAGCCAGATAAACCGGTCACCCAAACCTGTCGGTAAACTGGACAAAATTTCAGGTATCGAACATCTGGATAAGGTAATCCATATTGATCAATCCCCTATCGGTAAAACCCCCAGGTCAAATCCCGGCACTTACACAGGGGTTCTAACCCATATCCGTGAACTTTTTGCCAAGACCCCTGACGCAAGAGCCAGGGGGTATAAGCCAGGCCGTTTCAGTTTCAATATAAAGGGAGGGCGTTGTGAAGCTTGCACCGGGGACGGTATTGTAAAGATTGAAATGCATTTTCTCCCTGATGTATATGTTACCTGCGATGTATGCAAAGGCCACAGGTTTAACCGGGAAACCCTTGAAATCAAATACAAGGGTAAAACCATTTCCCAAGTTTTGGATATGACCATCAACCAGGCCGTTGTCTTTTTTGATAAAATAACCGCTATCCGAACCACTTTGGCAACGCTGGTTGAAACCGGGCTTGGCTACATTAAACTCGGCCAGGCTGCCACGACCTTGTCCGGCGGAGAGGCACAGCGCATCAAATTAGCCAGGGAATTGTCCAAACGAAGTACCGGAAGAACCATTTATATCCTGGATGAACCAACCACTGGGTTGCACTCCGATGATATTCGACGCCTTTTATCCGTACTTGATAAATTGGTCATCGCAGGGAACACGGTAGTTGTTATCGAGCACAACTTGGATGTGATAAAATGCGCAGATCATATCATAGATTTAGGGCCCGAAGGCGGGGACAAAGGCGGACTGATTATTGCTCAAGGCACCCCGGAACAGGTTGCAAAAAACCCAAAATCTCATACGGGATTCTATCTGGATCCAATACTTAGCAAAACATAACCAACAGGCTTTGCCCCACTTTTTAAAAGATGTTATTGTCCTGTGGCATCCTTGAACTGGGCGTTTACCCGCCCTGCTGAAACAGCCATAACAACAGCTTTTGCTGCATTTATTTCATCATCACTGATCCCGTTTTCCTTAGCATCGCTAAGGCAGTGGATCATTCAGGGATAACAGCCTATAGCCATGGAAGCCGCCAGATAAATCAACCGGATTGTTTTTTCATCCAACACGTTGTTGTTTTTAACACTTTTTGAAAATGCTTCAAATGCCTGGCTTGATTTTTCAATTGTCATCTTTATTCTCCCCTATTTAAAAGTTTAAGTTTTCATCAGGCCAATTTCCAATTAATAAAGGTAGCCCAATTTTTATTTTGTGTGTATGCTGTCAGCAACTCATTCCAAATATCGATTAAATCAAATAATTCATCGAATCAAACGATTTATTTCGATAGGTGATATCGGTATAGACGATGGAAGGATCTTATGGAAATCAGACAGCTTAAAACATTTATCGCAGTTGCAGACTTACTTAGTTTTACCAGGGCATCAAAAACGCTATTTATGGCCCAGTCTTCTGTGTCCGCCCAAATCAAAGCCCTTGAACAAGAGCTTGATCTAAAATTATTTGACCGTATTGGCAGACGGATTCTACTCACAGATGCAGGTAAAAAACTCTATGCATATGCCCGTAAGATTGAAGAGATGACACAAGAGATCAAATCGGAATTTTCCAATGATCTTTACGCACGAGGAGCCTTAACCATAAGGGTACCGGAAACCATCGCCGGCGCCTACCTTCCCACGGTGGTTGAACAGTTCCATTCAGAACATCCCAAGGTGAAACTCGACTGCATCAATTGTTCGGACGAACAGCTCAGGGAAGAGCTTAACTCAGGCCGCATTGACCTTGCCTTTCTTTTAACGGATGCCATCCATCTAAGCCAGGTTAATGTTGAAATGCTTAAAACCGAACCTCTGGTGATGGTATCAGGACCTGACCACCCGCTTTCCAAACCGAATCAAGGGTCACTAAACAATCTTTATGGTCAGACACTACTTTTACCCAAGACAGACTGAAACTACCCTAAACTATTTGAGCGGTCGCTCAAACAAGAAGGAATAAAGGTTAAAAGTCTCAAATTTTCAAGCATTAATGCCATGAGGGAATGCTTAAAGCGCGGTATCGGATTTACACTTTGTCCAATGATCTCAGTAGAAAAGGAACTACAAAGAGGGGAACTGGTTAAACTTAAGATACAGCCTTATCTTGATAAAGTTTCGCTTATCATGATCTGGCATTCGGAAAAGTGGTGTTCTCCGCTGTTGACACAATTTAAAGACATCTCAAAAAAGGTGATGCTATAGGGGTTCAAAAAACAGTTTCATTTATTATGCGGGTAGATTAATTATCGGCAACATCCTCAGAAAATATTGCCGTCTGAGCACTTAGGCTCGTTAGTTATAGCCCTTTTTCACAAGGCCAATCGGAAATTTATTCTGAAAACTGTTATGGAATAAGCTGCCATACTTACCTGTATTCATTTGAAACAGATTCACTATGAGAAAAAACATTAATTTTTATTTGGGTGTGATTCTCATATTATGATCTCTCGCAAAGTAGAAAGTGAACCTTTGTTGCATCATCTGGTAATTTCTTCTTTAAGTTTTCAAACTCACCCGTAATTATGAAACCTGATCGATTTAAAAACTCTTTTATTTCTTGTACGTAGTAGTATTGGGTTTGGTCAATCCACTCTTCAAGGGTATCATTTTTTGTATCAATAATAATATAATGTTCTGTTCGTTTACCATTTTCATCAATTTTTTCATCCGATAGACGAAAGCAATTTTTTTCTTTGCTCCATCGGTTTTTAGGTAAAAACTGCTCGCGATTCTCCCGTGAATATGGAAATCCAAAAAGAAATCTTCCATTTTTAGCTAAGAGACGTTCAATCTCGGATAGAAATGATTCTATTTTTCCTTCATCCAAATAGTAGAATGGAAAATCAATTGTATAAATGAAATCAAAACGGCCATAAAAGGAGTGAAAGAAGGTATTTGAATGGTGGAATTCCAAGCTGATACCCTCATGGGCCATTATTGCCTTGGCTTTTTTTATATAGTGCTCTGATATGTCATAGCCAACAACATTATATCCCTTTTTCTTTAAGCATATGGCATGTTTTCCAACACCACAACCATAATCCAATATCATCTCATCAGCACTTAATTGAAAATGATGAATTAAATTGTCTGCTTGAATATTAAACCGTTCTTCTATGGAAAAGTTTTGTGTTTCTTCCTGAAAAATAAGTTGTGAGTCCGGATCAGCCCAATTGAAATAGTGCTTACTGACTTTCATAAGAATCCTTTATATAAAACCCTTAAGTTAGGAACATTTAAAGATTTTGATTTAGAGTATAGGAATTTAGATAGGTTGAGATATAAAAGATTTTAATAACGTTGCCAATAGGAAAATCAATCGTTTTTACGATTTATCACTTGGATAACAATACCAACTTGAACATTTAAAATCCGTATCCATCATACAGGAACCGTCGACTTCACAGGCATACGCAATTTTGGATGCTTTATCTACAGTGCTTGCAGGAATGGGTTCATCCGGGTTTGACAGATCTTTAATGAGGGAATCTTTTGGGCCGGGTATGGCATTCATGCCCTCTCCGGCAAGTTTACCGGATTTTCCGATGATTATTTCAGCATCTTCACCATTGGTGGTAACAACCACTGGGACCTGGTAAGGTTGAATAAGCCGTGATAATGCCAGGTTGGACAAGCGCCGGGTAACAAGAGATCCCGGAGCATATTTAACCATCATGACAGCCCGGCCATTTTGGAAAATCAAAAAATCTACTTTTATCGCAGCCGGTCGACCACCTGCCTGAATCTTGATTTCATGGTCAACCCGAATATCAGACTTTTCATACCCAAGCTCCAAAACCAAATACCTTGCAAGTTTTTGGCGATATCTTTCATCATGGGTATCAGGCAGGGAATGCCCACTTAAAAAATCAGTTAAGCTGCCCATTACCAGGTGATGCTCATGTGGCTCCATGTTCGCCTCTTTATATTCATGCTTTACTATAAGGCAGTCACTAGTCGCTGAATCCAAGTTTGATAACTTTAGATACCTTATAAAATAGTCTGTATTATTGATAAATCAAATTCCCTTTTTAAAAATTTGATTTATCAATATCTATTGGGCAAAAGTTGTTTTTATCTACCTGAAAAGCAGTATTAGGAGATAAAAAGATCTACAAATGCCGGTGCAGCATCCTCTTTTAATTCTACAAGCCCTTTATTGGACATTCTCAGTTCACCAAGTACCACCAGCCCCATAAGGCTCATGGTCATCTCAAAGGCCGGGTGGTCACACCCGATATCAACCATTGCACTTTCAATGGCAACCACATGTTTGGCTGTGTCTTCAACGGAGCCAAGACTCATAAGCCCACCAAAAGGCAGCGGCAGGTGGGCCAGAATACGCCCGTTGTCAACGACAACAATCCCGCCTTTGGAATCAATTAAGGTGTTTGCAGCCAATGCCATAGCATCATCATCCATTCCCACCACAAGCAGATTATGGCAATCATGGGAGACGGTCGATGCATATGCGCTGCCGGGTTTAAATGCGGTACCTGACACCAAACCCAAGGTACGGCTTTTTTCCGCCCCATTACCCGGCTTGTGCCGGTAAAACATCCCGGCCTTAGCAATATCTCGGTCAGGGTCTGCCATCACCTGTCCGTTTGTCACTTGCATTATTGCCTTTGTGGAGAGGGTGTGGACCCGTCCGGGAACCAATTGGATGACCCTGGCTTCGACACTTGGATTTGACGGGCTTGAAATATTGAAATCCGCTTGGGTCAAGTGGTCCATATATACCGTATCCACTGCCCAGTGCGGATATGTAAATTGAGGGATATCTATGGTCAGTTTTCCGTCTTCGGCAACCAGTACACCGTTAGCGTAGACCTGGCTGATTTTAAATGAACTTAAGCTTTCAACCACCAGGATATCAGCGGTCCGCCCCGGTGTAAGAGAACCGATATGTGTACTTTGCCCTAAAAGCTGGGCTGGGTTTATGGTGGCCATCTGAAGTGCTGTTATCGGGTTGAGCCCAAGAGAGACAGCTTTTCTTAAAACCCTTACCAGGTGACCTTCATGTGCTATAGTAGCCGGAGTGACATCATCGGTGACCAAGGTGAAAAACCGGGTATCGATCCCGGGATTTTCAGTAATAGCCGTAATCAAGTTTGGCAGATCCAGCCAGGCACTGCCATATCTCTGCTGAACATACATGCCCAGTTGGGCTCTTGCCAGGGCCCCTTGGGCTGTTGTGGTTTCATGGTCTGCAATGATGCCTGAAGTAATATAGGCATTCAGACCCCCATTCAGGTCTTCTCCAGCATAATGGCCGGTAAGCACCTTTCCCGCGGCAAGACCTTTTTCCGTAATCTTGTGTACGGTATCATCTCCAAAAATTACTCCGGGAAAATTCATTTGTTCTCCCTGTAGAAAAGCCAGGCCTTCATTATAGGCCGTTTCAACATCTTCCGGCTCTATCTGCGCCCCGGCATCTTCCATCCCCGGTAAAGACGGTACACAAACCGGCATTGCCGTGAACACCTTTAAAGGCAACTTTTGCGCACTGTCTTTAAACAGTTTGAGCGCATCCATACCCAATACGTTGGTAATTTCGTGGATATCGGGGCATATGGTAGTCGTTCCATGGGGTAATACACCTGCGGCAAAAGCAGGCAGATCGACCATTGAACTTTCAATATGCATATGAGAGTCAATTAAGCCGGGGCAAAGGTATTTTCCTTTGACATCTATTACTTTTGTTGACTGATCAATTTCTAGATGCTCAGAGTTACCTACCAGTGCAATATACCCCCCGAATACTGCTATGTCTGTTTTTTCCAGGATTCTGGCCGTGCAAACATCCACCAGCCTTCCATTTTTTATTATCAAATCCGGGCTTTTTCGCCCCATGGCAACAGCGGCCAGATCACGGGTAATCGTTTGTTTCTGGGTAAAAGACATGGACAGGTACTCCTAAAATTGAATTTTATCTTCTCAATTCACCGGCAGATGCCGAAATTTTCTTAAAACATACCCTATAATAATAAGGAAACAGCCATTGTAAATCCTGCAGGATAGATTTATCTATTTCATCAATAAATAAGAAATTAATTTTTTTCCTGTTGCCTTACTTCAGTTGAAATCGCCACAAAACATGTTGTCGATATATAACCATTTGATCGCAAGATATCACCAAACCACTGAAATACAGACAGAATTCCTTAAGCCCCTTTAAAACACATAAAGATGAGCCTCAACATGGATCATGTCTCTTGCATTTTGGCACAAAAAATGTAAAAACATCTCGGATGAACCCAAAGTTATTATTTTGTTAGTAATTTTGTACTTAGGGGTGCAACAAACCTGAAACGGCAAAATCGTGTTGGGAATGCAATATGATTCAGCCTTTTCCAAAAATCGGGATTCGAGAATGGCATTATCTTCAAAGGATGTAACAAGTCTGGTATTTAAACAAGCCGTCCGACCCAATGTCGGTGAGCTTGCCCTGGACGGCATGATGCTAAGTGTTCTCATGCAGTTTGATGGTAAAAAAACCCTTGACCAGGTTGCCCGTCAACTTGGAAAAAATCTGGTGGAAATCAGGCCGGTTGTCTCCAAGCTGGTTCAAGCCAAGCTAATCGAATTAGTTAATACACCAAATGTAAACGCTGTGGATCAAGATTTCATCACACAGTTGGTTTCCCAACTTTCTCTTGCCATAGGACCATTGGGATCAATCGTTGTTGAAGATGGACTTGAAATTCTTGGATATTCCTCGGCCACTCTTCCCACGCGCCAGGCCGCTGAGCTGGTAAACCTTCTCTCGCGTGAAATACCACGGGAGGAAAAAAGAACCCAGTTCAAACAGGCCATGCTTCAGGTTATCAGGGATAAAGGATATTTATAATGTCCGATAAGGCTCGACGATCCGGAAGATTTTCATGATATAATTGTATTTCGAGCAAGTCCTCATAAGGAGTGAAGAATGAACGTTGTATGTAACGGATGCGGGTCAGAGTACAAAATTAATCCTTCCAAAGTAAAAGGACCCGCTGCCTGGTTTAAATGTCGAACCTGTGGTGAAACGATAACAATTGAGCAGAATGATTCACCTGAGCAGCCAATTATTGAATCCGTACCAGACCAATTAGATCAGCTGGCTGCTCAAGCGGCAGAGACAGAGCAAGATACGGTCCCGGCAGGAGAACCGGAACCAGCCCCTGCCCCACAGCCAGACACCATAGATAGTGATACTCCTCAAGATGACATACAAGAGGCCCTGGACTCATCAGATATAAAACCGGAACCAGCTGAAGTTAAGCTAGTGCCTGTTCCACCGCCCAAACGCTACATTTTCGGTCTGACCGCAAAAGTCATTCTGCTGATGCTCCTTGTCAGTCTTGTTCCCGGAGGAATTTATTTTGCTCTTTCCTCTAAGGCTTCCCATGAACGTATACTGGCAGAGACACACCTGGTTGGTAACATGGTATCAAGCCAACTTGCTTCCCAGGTAGACGAGTGGATTGATAAAAACGTTAGAATGCTGAATGCCATGGCAAGTCTGCCTGACATCCGGTCCATGAACTCACGTGACCAGGCCGTAGTCCTTAAATCCCTTCAAAAGGAATATCCATGGATCTATCTAGCTTTTACAACGGATATTAAAGGTAGGAATATTGCCAGAAGTGATGGAAGGCCGTTAAAAAATTATGCAGGCCGGCAATATGTCAGCGACATTGCAAAAGGATCGACACTTGCATGGCAGAATCTCATCGGGAAGACCTCTAAAAAGCCAGCTTTGGTACTTGCCGTACCCATTAAAGACAGGGGAGGAAGACTTGTAGGATTATTGGCTTCAGCCATGACCAGAGAAGCTATTTCGAACAATGTAACAAACTTTAAGCTGGGTAAAACCGGTTCCAGTTTCCTGGTTGATCAGACCGGGCGGGCTGTGGCCCACCGGAACAATGCATACGTTGTGCAGCAACTTGATATGAGTTCCCACCCTCTGATTTCCGCTGCGGCAAATGGTGAAACTGATAATGTTGAATTCACGGATGCCAATGGAAAAGCGTCCATCGGATTTACCCGGAAGACTGGACTCGGATGGGTATTGGCCATTCAACAGGAGAAAAGCGAGGCCTTGGAACCCCTTATAAAAGCGCGTTTTTCAGCTCTTGTTCTACTGGGGTGTACCCTCGTCATAGTTATATTTATCGCTCTTGTTTCGGGACGGGCTCTTGTTAGCCCCATCAGAGAGCTTACAGATGCTGCCAACCGGATCAGTGTGGGCGACATGGATGTTGAAATCACAACGGAGTCAAAGGATGAAATCGGCGCACTTGCTGAGGCAATTACCCGACTTCAAGACAGCATTAAAATTTCAATTTCACGGCTGCAACGCCTGAAGAAATGAGATAACGTGTATGCTGAATATACTCTTTTTTACCAATGACCCGGCAGTTCAAGGATCGGTCGAGAAGAACATCTCCGGTCAAGACAGATCCTTGCTGACTGCACCAACTTACCAGGAAGCGGTCAACATACTTGGCAACATTTTTATCTCCTTAATGGTGGTTGATTTTAAGCTTTCCCATATCAAGTGTAGAGCGTTGCTTGAACACGTCCGGGATCTTTATCCTGACATTCCTGTCGTAACGGTATCGGCATCCCAGCTTGACAAGGAGGATGCATTAAACCCAAGGTCTACCTCTTACGTTGCCAACCCTTTTGATTCTAATGCGTTCAATCAGGTTATAGAGGCTGAAATCCAAAATTTAATCCAGGGAGGAACCATAACCAATGTATCCCCTCCCCTGTTTGCACAGCTTCTGGAAATGGAACAGCGGACCTGCATTTTAAGAATTTTTGAAAAAAAGACCAAAAACGGCGGATTGTTGGTATTCCGGGACGGAATGCTTGTAGATGCGCGATATAAGGGTTTCAGGGCCATGGACGCGGCCTGTCGGGTTCTGGCCTGGGAAGAGGCGGACGTTTTTTTACAAAACGCAAACTATCAAGAAACCGAAACCATTGATACTGACCTAAAATCCATTATCATGCGATCGGTACATATGAAGGACGAGGGACACACCTCCCTACCTAAACAACAATCCCCTGCTCCTGCAACTTCACAACCAAGAAACAGCCGGTGTCCAAGACCAAAAATCTGGCAACATACCTGGCAAAAGAAATGGGCGGCCGCAGCGGTGTGGACGATATATACCAAGATCCTTCATTGACAGGGACTCTTGATCATGCCCAATCCTTAGGAGACGCATTTGACTTAGGCCGTTTAAAGTTAGTTTATTCAGATAATGAAAGTACTGGTGCCAATATCATTGTGGCCGGAAGTCAGCCAACTAAACTAAAACTAAATGCCCATTGTCCAAGAGATAGAATCATCCAATCAATTACACGCTATTAAGGATCAAGTATGAAAGATTTTTTTGATGCCCTTATCGGCCTGGAACATGTAAACGGCGCTCTCATTCTTGATGAGGAGGGACAGACTGTTTACGACCCTTTTGAGCTAAGCCGTTTGGACAGCAGTGACAGTACATCGGCTTGGTCTGCCTTGATCAGATCGGATATCTATGCTAAGGAAATGGACCTGGTTTTTGAAACAGGGCGACTCTATATCAGGAAAATTTACTCAAATTATCTTTTGGTTTTTATGGACCCTGAGGGATCGGCAGCCTCCTTGACACTAACCTGCGACCTATATGAACCTCAATTGGAGAAACCCAAGCCAGGAAAAAAATTTTTCAAGCTATTCTTTTAACATTGGAGTTGGCTTTAAAAGTTACCCTTTTCCACCGACACCTCACTCACACGGATTGTTTTGAACCCCATTATGTGGCATAGTATGGAGATAAAAGGAATAACGCCCAAGCAGCTATATACTGTCCAGGCAAGCATTAAAGAGGATCAAGGAGCATGAATCTTCAAGGAGACTTTGAAGGTCTTACACTTGCCAGTATTCTCCAACTTCTGTGCAACGAACAGAAAACCGGTATTCTCACTGTATCCAACGGTGAAGAAAACAGCCGTGTATATTTTGATCAGGGAACTATAGTCTATGCCACATCTGCATTAAAAAAGTCTCGCCTGGGATTTTTATTGAAAAGTTCAGGCGCCATTTCAGCCCAACAATTGCACAAATGTTTAGCATTTGCCAAAGAGAAAAACTACCATTTAGGTAAAGTGCTGGTTCAAAAAGGCTATATTTCCCAAGATACTTTAAAAAAATACAATACCAAACAGGTAGAGGTCATTCTCTATGACCTGTTGCTATGGGAAAAAGGCAGGTTTGATTACAAGGATGCTAAACTCAATCTGAAAAACATGATTGTAACTCAACTCAATCCCATGAAGCTGATCCTGGAGGCATCACGACGGATTGATGAGTTGTCCGTACTCAAAAAAGTTATCCCTTCGGACAAACTGGTGTTTAAAATGTCAGGAAAAGTCCAAAGCAAGGACGAAATTAAACTGAATGCCAATGAGTGGAGGGTTCTTTCCCTGATCGATGGTACCCGATCCGTTCGACAGGTGATCACTGAGAGCGGGTATGACGAATTCGCCGTCTATAAAATCTTTTTTTCCGTTATTTCATCCGGGCTTATTGAACAGCGGGAAGAAGTACAACTTTCAAACGGCAAAGATGGTCCTAACCTCTCTGCTGTCCTAACTGTTTTCAGTGATATTCTCAAGGCAGTGCAAAAAAATCTGGCAGAGGAGATCGGAGAAAAGGCCCATGCCCTATTTGAAGAAGTCAAATTAGACTTGACCTCTCCCCTTCAGACAGTTCTTGAAAATTACCATCCGACAAACAAAAAAAATACCAACTTGCAAGCCGTGGAAGGCGCTATCAGTCTATTGGAAGAAATTGAAAATAAAAAAGAATTTCTCATTACAGGATTTATTGATTATTGCGAGTTGATTCTAAAAAAGGCAGGGGAAATCCTCGGGGCACAGCCACTTGGGAATACCCTTGCTGATATAGAAAAAGTTTTGGGATATATTAATAAGTACCAGGCAGGTTCAAAAGAAAAAGACCGGATCGTCAATGATGTGAGAGCCCTGATCAAAAGAATTCAGAATCATTTTAAGATTGAAAACAAACAGGGGAAATCAAAGAAAGGTTTTTTTTCTTTTTTTTCCTGATGTTACTCTTCGGAGACGGCAAGACGGTATATCAAGAGTCTGCCACTTTTGCCCCTCCATACGCTAAAAAGGAAAGGGCTGCTGTTCTGAAAAGCGCCCTAATAGTTTCCAAAATTTCCTGATCAACAACAGCACTTAGAATGGTCACATAATCTGCAACAAACAAAAGGCTGACCGTCACCAGAATCAGATTGATTACCTTTCCGACCTTTCCGCCAGCATACTTGATTCGGGCTTTATTAAAAACAAAAATTATAATCAGGTATATGGTAAGCGTAAACACGGATATGATCATTTGTGTAGTCATGTTGCCTCCCTGTTTGATCGTTTCATGTCGGCCAGCTTGTTGAGAAGTTTAATTACTGCCTCTGCAGCCTCAAAATCTCTGACGCCATCTTCTTTAATAACTCCTAAAAAAAACTTGCCAACCGGAAAGATTAAAACATTTTTATTATTACGCCTTGAAAACGATGCGTATTTGAAACGTTTACTGCCTATGGATACGAAGGCATTACCACAGGACGCAACCATCGCAGACAAGTCTTCAGGAGCCCTTAAATCATGGGTAATAACCCTTCCTTGAGAATCAACCATAAGGCTTCCTTGAATCCCTTTTATTTTTCTGATGGTAGAAAAAAAAGTTGCGTCATTCATTTGCTTGCGTTTTTCCCAGCATTATTAAGGAAAGCTGTGAACGGCTCACTAAGGTCCGGTGTTGTGGCCACCAAAACGATATATCGTCCGTCCTCCCTTTTGGCTACAAAAAAATGTTTGTCAGATATGACAAGAGTCATGGTCCGCATATCCGGCATATTTTGCTCGCCAAAATCATATCCGTCAGCGAGCCCCTGCCCCAAAGCATGGATATCTTCAGGGGTCAACATGTCAGGCATACGGGATCCGGTTACCCCTTTTTGTCTGTCAAACACAAAAGCGCCCACAACATCCGGAATATCTTTAACCGCGTCAAAAAGATCTGTATTAGTGCCGCTTTCATCAGAAAACGGTTTTAAATCGACCGGATATGAATTTGGATATCCGCACTCCGAACATTTAAAAACAGCGCGTCCCCCGGCAAGATCTTTGGGGTTTAGATCATTCTTTCCACCGCAGTCTTCACAAAACAGGATCATTCTATTTCCGGAACATGGACGTTAATTTGGCTATAAATCCCTTTTTAGGAATAGGTTCGGCAGCATTTAGATCCTCTTGCTCTTGATTCTGGGTACCTGAATCATCATTTTCTTCAATAGGCTCAACACTTAGACTCTCTTCAGGTGTGTCTTGCTCCTGGAAATCGGTATCAAGGGTGTCTTCTTTGGTGGTCTCATCTTCGTCTTCCAGGTCACCATCTTCCTCGATATCGTCCGACTCCTGGTCAGAGTCCGGCTGATTTAATAATTCATCGGCCTGCTCTTCCTGGCCTTCAGGATCAAACACTATCTCAGAATCTTCTGTTTTGAGTAAATCGTCATCATCTTGTGCAGAACTTGACTCTTCCAGCTCCACGCCATCACTCTGGAGTTCGGCCAGTGTCTCATCCTGCTCCAATGCATCCAGCTCAGGGTCTTCACTTGCAAAAAGATCACCAGCTATCAAGGTCTGGTCATTCTTCTCCGTATCCGTTTCGGATACAGACTCCAGTTCGTCATCTTCATCATCAAAGATATCTTCGGGAACCACTTGGTAAATGGTTTCCTTTTCTGTCCATTTTTCCCTGTCATGGATAAACCTCGACAATGCAGACAACAATTCCAAAAGACCTAACTTATCAGGATCATCAGCCCAAGTCTGTGTCAAGCGGTATATATCCTCCTGGACCTCTTCGAGAGCCCTTTCACTTGCAAGATTGGTTGGGTCCTCCAAATGTCTTTTGATGCCATCCAATGTGGTATCATTAAGGCTAAGGACAGCAGCCAAATCTTGTTCCGGCGCTGGTGCCTGTTCCCAGCTACTTTCTTCTGGCTGAGCCAAAGGTGTAACCAGCTCAATACCATCATCAGGGATTTGCTCTCCCGGCATATCATCGCCGGCCACCAGTTGAGCCAAGGCATCTGTTTCTTGTGTTTCTTCAACAGCTTCTGCTACGGGCTCCGGAGTTAGCATATCTTCTACAGGAATTGTGCTATCAGATACAGGAATGGGTTCATCACCAGTCGTGTCCTCTTGTTTAGGCATTGACTGAAGGGTTGCGTCTTCCTGGGACATATCCAGGTTAAAAAACGCGTCCAACCTGTTTTCGATTTCTGGTATGGGATCCTTGTCCATTCGTTTGGGAGTAAAATTTTTCACACCCGGTTTTTGTTCATCCTGGCCAAGAGCTCCCGGCATTGGCATGCCAGCTGCTGTCTCCTGGTCAGGGCCGTGCATATCAGCCAGATGAATGGCATCAAGCAATTCATCTGCCGGAGATTCTTTCATAGAAAACAGATCTCCCATGACGTCGCGTTGAGGCGCTTCTTGCGCTTGCCCCTCAGTCATAGGCATAGGCTCATTATCCACTCCCGCCAAAGGCTGGGCAGCAGCTTCTTCGTCGGTAAGCGTACTCAATGGTGCAGCTCCTCCCATAGAAACTTCTGCTGATACGTGGGAAAGTGCAGGTGGAAGAGATTCTTCGTCAACACTTATTGCTTCATGAGCAGGCGGTTGCACTGGTGTTGGGGCGGATGATTGCAAAGCAGGCTGTACAGGAGCTGATTTTTCAGTAATTTTATTTTTAAATGCATTATATGCCTGGATGTTCATCTCAACTATGCGCTTCTTTTCTGAAGTCGACATATCGGGATTTACAACCAATTGTTCATAATGTTGGAAAACCCATCTGAGGAGCGCTATGGAATCTTTATGTGCCAAGGCCTTATTCTGGGCAATATGGCCGCCGATGCTGTGCATGATCCTTAAAAAGGTAAAATGGACTTTATTCGATTGAAGCCTGTTTTTCAGGCGAGAGAAAACCCGGTCAAAATTTTTAAGGGTTACGCTTGAGATTTCCCAATCCACGGACAGGATAACCGCTTTAAGTTCTTCAATTTCTTCTTCAGACACAAGCGGGCTCTTGGCTATCTTTGCCTTTAAGGCTTTAAAAGTCCTATTTCCACGCGCTAAAATAGCTTCCTGATCACCTTTTGACAAAGATGGGGTAAGCAAAAGAACATCCAGATCCCTTGACAAGGACGCAAGAGAAGGTACGGTTTCCGGATGGGCATTATGGGTTCTGGTGGACAGATATTTTCCCAGAGACTGCATCATTTTTACAAGGGTAAGCGCAGGCCGGTTGTCTGAAATATCCTTTGACAATGCGGAAAGCAGACGTTCCAAGTCTGCGGTGTTATTCGCTTCTACCTTTGATTCCATGGATTGGATAATTTGGTTTATCTTCTCAATTGAATCCAAAATGTTCCTCCTTAGAATATCTGGTCCTGAATGGAAACCAATGTGGTGGATATAATTTTTTTGAGAGTGGGGATGACATTACCACCATTCACGGCACTTGCTTCAAAGGCAGGCACTTTGAGCATACCGTTCAGGTCTTTTTGTAGGATTTTTGAATCCAGAGTAGGAATATCCGTTTTCCTTAAATCCACTTTATTATATTGCATGATTAATGGAATTTTAAACAGATCAAGTTTATATGTTTGTAGATTTTCATAGAGCTGATTGAGAGACTCAATATTCTTT
>JAKSAU010000888.1 GCA_022361535.1 Desulfobacterales bacterium | reverse complement strand
TTCGGCTTGGGCAATTTTTTTGAAAGCAGACAATGCATTATCCTGCACCCGGTCAGGCAGGTCTGCCGATTCAATCATAGCCCGGATATCTGTATAATGCCGGGACGTTGTATGATCTGTCACATCCACATGGAGATTAACGGCACGAAGGTGTTGTCTGAATACAACTTCCGAACGAAGATCAAATCCATCAAGAATGGGATCGAGTTTCTTTTTCAGCCAATCCAGAGGCACTCCCAGATCAACTAAGGCGCCCAGTGCCATGTCCCCTGCAATTCCGGACACCATATCCAGGTAAAGGATCATGCGGACAGTTCTCCGGAAGCATGAATCTGAAGAATTTCAAGAATCAGCTCTGCACTGTTTATCATATCTTTGAGGGCAATGGATTCTTTCAAAGTATGAACATCTGTCATTCCTGTGCCAAGGACACCTGCGATAATGCCTTTGCCAAAAAATATATTTGCATCAGCACCACCGCCAATGGTTTTGCTCTCAAGGGATCTGCCCAGTTTTGCAGCAGCTTTACGGGCAAGAACAATGGCAATATGGTCCTCGGGTATATTTGTGTTGGGAAAATCCTGCTCCACTTCCATTTCAACTTTAGGCAGGTCTTCGCCGTCTTTTCTAAGTTCAGCACAGGTATTTTCAAACGTATCAACGATATTTTGGGTAACCTTGTCAAGCATATCCATGTCATGGGAACGTGATTCACCATGAACTTCCACATATTCCGGGACAATATTGGTAGCTGCACCGCCGGAAATCAGCCCAAGGTTGCAGGTGGTTTCTTTGTCAATGCGCCCTAATTCCAGTTGGGCAATGGCTTTTGAGGCTGCAAAAATAGCAGAGATTCCATTTTCAGGGGCAGCACCTGCATGGGCGGCACGGCCGTAAACCTTGGCTGTAATTTTATTTGCAGACGGTGCCCGGGTGACAATGCCTTCTGTGTCTGTTGAGTCTAGAATATACCCAAATTTCGAGTCAATCAGTGACAGATCAATGTGCTTGGCTCCGACCAGACCGATTTCTTCGCACACGGTAAAAACCACTTCAACAGGCGGGCATGGAAGGTTATTTTCTTTTATCACCTGAAGAACTTCAATAATGATAGCCAAAGCGGATTTATCGTCAGAACCAAGTATCGTGGTGCCGTCACTTCTGAACACGCCGTCCTCAAATATCACTTTTACCCCGTTGCCGGGCACAACCGTATCCATATGACCGGAAAGAAAGATCGGGTCGGCTTGTGTAGTTCCCTTAAATTTAGCTACCAGGTTACCACAATTACCCTCGACTTTTTCTGCGGCATCATCAAATACAACAGAGCCTCCCAAGCGCTGGAGTATGGTTGTCAGTTCCTTGGCAATTACCGCTTCATGGCGGGATTCCGAATCAATTTGGGCCAATTTGGTGAACAGGTCGCCCAGCCGTTTTTCATTTATCATCTGTGACTTCCTTGTTTTTATTTTTGTCTGTTTGGAACCTTGGATCATATCGATTAAGGGCCAAGCTTTCATTTATACTAGACTTCCCATATGAATACCAGCCCTGTCACAGGATTACTAAGGGATAGGGCATGAAAAAACACCGGATCTGTCATCACGGAAAGGACTTAATTCATCACCCAAGCCTCAAAGTATTAATAAAAAAAAAAAAGCCCGTTGTCTCAAGGCTGGAGCTATAAATTATTATTTAAATGACTTAATTACGGTTTGATCCTGAAAAATTTATTTTTTTTCTGAAAAAATCTCTGCCATCATACATCTGGCAGATCCACCGCCAATACTCTCGATCACGGTTAAATCCATAGGAAGGATTGTACCGTATTGTTCCATCCGTGAAATCTGATCATCGTTAAATCCGGCATGCGCCTTTTGTGACATGACAATCAGGGGACGACCGCCGGCAGAGTTAACCTGGAGGATATTACCGCAAAAATGATTTTCCATCTGGTCCATAGAAATTTCGATAACCTCAAAATCCTTTTCCAGAGTTGATTTGACAAGCTTGCGTTCCTCGGGGTTACAAATGCATTCCAGGCATATCACTGCATATTTATCGCCAATACTCATCATGACATTGGTGTGGTAGATGGGCGTTCCTGAAGAGCTTTTGGTATCAAACATGATGCCCTGCTCAAAAAACCTGAGCCGGATAAAATTATCAAATTGATCGGGGTCACAGCGTTGTGACTTGGCGGCATAAACCACTTCAGCCCGATGATCGATGATCATGGAACCTGTGCCCTCAAGAAACCGCTTTTTCTCATCCAGTTCCCCGACATGCAAAACATTACGGATCTTATATCCGTTAGCCTTTAATAATTTTTCTACATCCTCAGGGCGGCGCTCGGACCTTCTGTTCATGGCAGCCATGGGATAGGTAATCAGGGTGCCGTCATGCTCAGTGGAAAACCAGTTGTTCGGAAATATGGCGTCTGGTGTTTTTGGATAGGGTGTGTCAGGTTTTTCCAGGACCAGAACCGTAACGCCTTCTGCGCGCAATTTATCTACCATGGCCTGGAATTCCTTGTTGGCCTTCTGGTTGACCTCCTGCTCAGTCATGTCCAGCCGCTGCTGGAATTCATTGTCCCTGCCGGTTTCCTCGTTGAATCCAAAATCATAAGGTCTGACCATTAAAATGGTGTCCGTTGTCCTGGAAACATCTAACATGTTATTGATCCTTCATCTCTTTGTTTTTAGGTATTTCACCGGTATGCGGATTGCAAATCTCAGGTATCATTTTCCTTGAACCCAGTCAAGACAGATAAAAGCGGCAAACCAGGGCAAAAACATCTAACGTTTGCACATAGGCTCGTCTATCTTAAGAACCGGCATCAGGCGTATTTTTAAAGACAATACGGCCGGCGGTTACCACCCCATGACACCGGCAGGCCGTTGCCACAAAGCATGGCCCCTGATGACAAGCCAGTCCGTCAACCAAATCAAACAGCACATTAGGCCTGTAACCGCCTACACCAGGACCAAGCTGCATGCTGCGCACGACAAAGGCTTTAATGCTTTCATATGATTTTTTTTCTAAAAGCTCGAACATATCCTGTTTTCTGGGTTCTATGGTCTTGGTGCAATAGTCATCCGGCTCATTGCAGTTAGGGGGGCACAAAAAATCAGCATGGCTGACATAAATATCACCGCTGTCCCCTTGCATGGCATTGGGCAGTTCGTCTACAAAGCCTTGAGGCAGCTTAAAAGATACCAACCGGCTATCTCCTAACTTAAGCCTGCACCACTCCCAGGCCAGGTGCACAGGAACGGCTGGGACAATCCAGTCCGGTCCTTTTTCTCGGCTCAATTGCTTGTACAAATAATCAATGCCGTCGGCCTGAACGATCTTGCACCCATGGTCTTTTGCCTGGGCCAGACCTTCGGAGTCAAGATCCACAAGTGTCAAGCTCTCACCCCTGCCCTGTTTGGCCAGCCACTTGGCAGCCCTGATCCCGAACTGGCCTGCACCAATAATCCATATCTTTTCCATAAAAGCACTTATCCTACTATCTCCTAAAGGAGTCAAGTCAATCCATCCCCCAGCATATTTGAATTGTTGACACTCTCAGAATTATAGTTTACGTAAACGTTAACTTTGATTTAACCATTTAAACATAAAGCCATGGCAGATAAAAAAAACACCTACACCATTTCCCAGATTGCGGACCAGTTGGACATTTCCACACGAACCATTCGATTTTATGAAGAAAAAGGGTTGATCAAACCCAAACGGACCCGGGGCAATCAACGTATCTACACCCCAACAAACAAAGCCAGGCTCAAACTCATTCTAAGGGGAAAACGGTTTGGCTTCAGTCTGGATGAAATCGCCGAGATGATCGGCCTGGCAGACATGATCCCGGATGAACTGTCACAAATTGAAAAAAGCCTGGCATACGGGGATGCAAAACTATCAGAAATACAGGAACGCAAAAAAGAACTCACTCTTTTGGAGCAGGATATCCTTGCCACCCGGGACAAACTGCTTAAAAGACGGAAAGAGCTTGAAAACAAATCCTGACACCAAAACACACAGGAGGGTAATCCATGTTTGAATCTCTGTTGACCCAGGAGCAAAAAGACCTTCAGCAGGAGGCCAGGGACTTTGTAAAAAGCATACCCAGACAGATGATCCTGGATATGGACAAAGA
>JAKSAU010000753.1 GCA_022361535.1 Desulfobacterales bacterium | reverse complement strand
GTATACTTTTCTACATCGGGCTCAAAGATCTTGTTCCGGCTAAACTTGGCCGGGAAAAAATCGACGAAATCATTAAAGAAGAAACCTTGCATGTTGCCCAACTCAAAGGTTTTTTGAAAAAGGCGGAAACGCTTTAACATAAACTTATAAGTCGTGATTCGATCTGACGTCAGCTTGTAAAAACCGGCATCTGTCAGATCGAATCTGAACTATTCAAAATTATTCAAAACTCTGTCATTACCTCAAAGAATACTCTATCCAGCCCTGCTACCAAAGAAATCGACTGATACCTATTTCAATCCCGGTTGCGACAAAATAATGGAGCCTGATTAAAAGAACATTTTAAATGTCTGTATAGCTCAATTACACCAAAAGGATATTTAAAATGTTAAAAACCAAATCGAATCAAACAAAAATACGTGAAGTGGATATTGACTGGTTAAGAGTTCTTGGAACTCTAATTATTTTTTTCTACCATATTGCTCGCTTTTTTAATCTGTCGGACTGGCATGTTAAGAACAATGAACTAAGTTCTTTATTTCATTTTTTTGTAATTTTTACAGGACAGTGGATTATGCCACTGTTTTTTGCTTTATCTGCTGTGAGCATCTATCATGCTCTGAATCACCGGGAATGGTGGCAGTTCATAATTGAACGATTCAAGCGACTTGTCATTCCATTAATTGTTGGCAGCACTGTTGTGCTCATTCCGGCACAGGTCTATATTGAACGTATCAGCCATGGAGATTTTTCAGGTTCTTTCATCGACTTTTATCCGTATTATTTCAAAGGATTATATGCTTTCGGCGGAAACTTTGCATGGATGGGCCTTCACCTGTGGTATCTTGAAATTCTTTTCATTTTTTCAATGATTACCTTGCCCTTTTTTCTGATTCTAAAATGGCACAAGGTGCAACAAATTGTTAAGATGATGGTCAGCTGGGTTTGTTTCCCATTTGGCTTTCTGCTTCCTTTTCTAATGTTGGTCCCTTCTGAAATCCTCATGAACCAACACTT
The DNA here is from genome assembly GCA_022361535.1 of Desulfobacterales bacterium. Next base: position 13,378 of record JAKSAU010000753.1, on the reverse strand, counting down.
AGATACTTTCGGTATCAGAAAGTTTGGTGGCTGGGCTCTTTCAACCTACCTTTCTATCTTTATTATTAGTTACTTACTCTTTACCCATAGATTGTTTCGAAAGCAATTGGAAAAATACCGACATTTCTCTCTGTTTTTTGGTTTGATTGTTTATACTATTGGATATTTCCAATTTAAAAGTGGGTTCCAGGAATCTTTTGTACCGTATTCATTTTTAAGGAGCCTAAACTGCTGGGTCTGGTTGTGTGCCATATTCGGATTTGCTAAACACCATCTTAGCAATAATGATTCATATTTGACTTATTCTTGTCAGGCAGTTATGCCTTTTTATGTGCTTCACCAGACTTTTATCGTGGTTATCGGGTACTTTCTTTCAACAATGTCTCTTCCCATTGTTGTGAAGTTTGTCGTTCTTGCGTTGAGTGCATTCACATTGATTATGATCTGCTTCGAAACATTGATAAAAAAAAATAGGGTTTTAAGAGTGGTCTTTGGAATGAAAGGTATGCACAATGGCTAATAAGCAGTCTAAAAAAGAGTTACAAAATATAATTGTGTTTGCATTCTTATTTGTAAACATAGTCTGGATGATCAATGTAGGTATCCTTGTGACCGATGCACTCAGCGATGGCAAACCTTCTCTTTTAAGATTTCATCTTGCCAATGAAATAACAGGTACTTATAGTGTACTTCTCTTACTCCCCGGCCTGGTATGGTTTTTTAACAAGTACCCTATCGACATAAAAACACATTTAAGAAATCTCATTTATCATGTAGCAGGTGTTTTGGTTTTCGGGTTCTGCCACACGTCTTTGATGGTGTTTTCCAGAAAGATGATATATTTGCTCGTGGGTTGGGAAGCCTATGATCCGGGTATTATAAAATACAGATACTTGATGGAATTTCAAAAGCAGCTATTAATATATATCTTCGTATATGGTGTTGTAACACTCTTTAAATATGTCCGAGAGAACCAAGAACGGAGAATTAAAACAACCCAGTTGGAAAAACAATTGACCGAGAGCAAACTTCACTCCTTAAAAATGCAACTGAATCCCCATTTTTTATTCAATACTCTGAACATGATTTCTTCAACCATGTATAATGATGTGCGAAAAGCAGACCAGATGATAGCAAATCTCAGTGATGTATTGAGAATGACTCTTAATACGGGGAAAACACAGATCACATCGTTAAAAGGTGAGTTGAAAATACTCAATGCATACCTGAATATTATGAAAGCCCGTTTTGAAGACCGATTGGAAATTAATTTTGATATCGATGACAATACACTTGATGCTCATTGTCCTTCACTCTGCCTTCAGCCCTTGATTGAGAACTCTATCAAACACAGCATGGATAAAACAACTAAGAGAACGGTAATTGGGCTTCAAGCAAAGATTTCAGATTCAGGCCGTAATCTGGAAATAACGATAAAGGATAATGGGCCAGGGGTTGAAGGGGCTGTCGATGACGCATTTAATAGGGGTATGGGCCTTAAAACAACTAGGGATCGCTTCATAAATTTGTTTGGTACTGAACATACTTTTCAATTAAAAAACATAGATACAGGCGGACTTGAAATAAGTATTATTATCCCGGCGCAGTCCAGATAGAGGAGTTCAAAAAATGTATAATATACTCGTTGTAGACGATGAAAAGCCAGCAAGGGATAAAACTATACGCTTTATTAGGGAGCGTAAAGTAGATGTGCGAATTACCGAAGCCGAAAATGGCGAACAGGCGCTTGATATCATAAATGAAATTGCTCCAGATCTGGTGTTTCTTGATATCCAAATGCCTGGTTTGACAGGGTTTGATGTCCTTGAGCAACTTCCAAGAGAGAAAAAACCACCCATTATATTCGTAACCGCATATGATGAATATGCTGTAAAAGCATTCGAGGTGCACGCTTTGGATTACCTACTAAAACCATTCGATTATGAACGATTCGATAAAGCATTTCAAAGGGCGTTGAATGCGACTGGACGTAAGAGTGAACTTACAGATAAAATTGAGTTGTTGATCAACCATTTATCAAAGCGAAAGGATTACACAGACCGGATAGCTATCAAAGATGGAGAGCGAATTAGTTTTATCCAAACACGGGATATTCAGCATATCAAAGCGCAGGGGAAATACCTCGAAATAGTTACACAGAATTCTCAGTATTTGATTCGAAAAACCATGCAGGCCATACAAAATCAGTTAAAACCGGATGTTTTTTTTAGGATTCACAAATCTTATATTGTGAATATAACCTATGTAAAAGAGTTTCATACGCTTTTTCATGGTGATTATACAGTGATTCTAACTGACGGAACTGAACTTCGAATGAGTCGAAATTATAGCCCGATGGTATTATCAAAATTATCTTAATTGTTAGGATAGGGATATAATTATGAATTTTAAAACAATCAAAATTTAGGGGTGGGGCATTACAACTTTTATTTGCTTAAAAGTTAACATTACTTGCATATATTAGATTATCATAATACGAATGCATTCATATGGTTTTCTTCTGCCAGAGATGAGTAACACCAAGGTGCTCAATCATGGTATAAAACTCAGAATTTGAATTTCAATTCGTACTCAACATCTTCTTACATTGGATCAAATTTATGACACTGTTCAATAGATTAAATTCTGATTTATAAATACAAGATTTCAGCAAGCTTGATATTATCTATTTTTACCTATAACGAACCCTTTTGTTTCTTTAAGTCATTAATTAGCTTGGTCACTGCAAGTTCCTTGGCCTTGGCTTCCACTTCAACAGTTATGTCAAGGGGGAGCCAATAAGCAGGAAAGTCAGACGGGTCAATATAATCATGATGTTTTCTGATATCCTTATTATCCCAACCATTGCGTGGTGAGGAAATATGAAAAAGGGGTTCCCGGTTCCAGGTGGACAGAGCTGCCTGTGTCGCCTCTTTCTCATTTAATCCGTCTTTCAGGCATCGATGGTGATGGATGTCATAAACCAGAGGCACGCCGGTTTTTATGCACACCGGCAAAAGATCGTCAGGGGTATAGCTTCTATCATCGTTTTCTAAAGTAAGCCGTTTTCTCACATGATCCGGAAGGGTTTTGATTTCTTTTACCAGCCGTTCTAAGGCTGTAGTTTTATCACCATATACCCCGCCCCCGTGAATATTTATGACATCTGAACCAACCAATTGTGATACCTCAGCCTGATACACCAGATCTGCCACCGAGCGTCTCACCACCTCTGGCCGTGGAGAGGATAACACTATAAACTGGTCTGGATGAAATCCTGTTCGGATGTCGTTTGCCCTGCTGAACTGCCTGCAGTTTGAAAACGCGTTCATAATCTTTTCTTCATCAGGTAATTCATGAATATCATAGCCAACTTCAGGGTGCGTTTTCAGAGGGAGAATCTGGCTGTTGATCCGAAAGTCACCAATGCCGTGGTCCCGGCAAAAAATAAGAGCTTGTTTTAGGCTTAGAATATTAAAAAGACAGATTTCGCTCAACCGTTTTAGCTGATTTACCCGTGGAAGGGATGAAAGATACTTGGCTGTGGTTCGCCTGAATTTAATGTTTTCTTCTTTAAAAATGCAGCAAAGTCCGAAACGTATCATGTTTTCCCTTTGTGCTTGTGATGTTGCGGCATTAAAGAATTTTCTGATTCATCTGTGTTCATGTTCGCCTAAGTTCATTTAGTAGGACTGTTACTATACCATGCTTGGCATACTGAGTAAAAAATATGGGATCGATAATCATTATGGTCGGGCATTGTTACAATTGACGATCTGGTTGACAGGCGTTACTTTGATGTTTGAAAAGAAGCCCATTACATTCGGCAAGGTGATATGGAAATAGTCTGGCCTGCATTTGAGTTTACGTTATCCCTGGTATGGCGCCTGGGTTCTGTGATGTTCATCAGCCTTTTTGGGATTGAGCTGTTCATGCAACTTGGATTGATGCGTTATCTTAAACCTGTGGGCCGTCCTATTGCCCGGGCCGCTGGTCTGCCTTCGGAGTCGGCAGTCAGCTTTTTGGCTGCTATCGGATCTATGATTGCTGCACATACCATGGCTGCCCAATTTTATGAAAAAGGACGATTGTCTGACCGTGAACTGCGGCTGACAGGTGTCTTGAATACAGTTCCTTTTCATGTCAAGGAAACCCTGACTTTCCAATTGCCTATAGTCCTTCCCCTGCTTGGATTTCGTCTGGCTATGATTTACGTGGCCGCGTTTTGGCTGACAGGGATTCTCAAGTTGGTTTTTGTTCTTGCACGTGGCTGGTTTTCTAACAACCCACAGGATGATAAGGACGACGCGTTTGCTTTAAATGAATGCCAACCGGATGATCCGGAATGTGGTCGGAGAACTTTAGTACAAGTACTCAAAGATACATGGGATGCCAGGAAAAAAATGTATTTTAAGATGGTTATGCTTCTGGCAACCGTTACGCTGACTGTTCAACTGCTGACCTTATCAGGCATGCTTACATGGGTGGAAAAGGGCATTGCCCCTTTGACCTCTGTTTTGGGTCTGCCTCCCTCAGTGGTTGGACCGATTACTACATATTTATTTAGTCCTACTGTGGGCATCACCTATATGTCCAATCTTATGGCTCAGGGACATGTGTCCGGATATGAGGCCATTACCGCTCTTATGGCGGGGGGACTGTTGATGATTCCCATCACACGAATTCGCCGCACCCTGCCAAGGTACATTGCTATTTTTGGTGCAAAACATGGAACCTCTATCTGCGTGATGACTATGGGATTTGCCATGCTTTCACGCGTTATCGTCCTGGCCTGGATACTGATTTGGTTTAAATAGTAGGTTTTTACTATCATAAAACCCTCGACACACCCATGTTGATTTGTTGTTTATTGTGGCTAACTTATTATCAAATGCCAAACAGGGCAGCACTCTAAAACAAACAACGAGGTGATAAAATGACTGAATATAAAGTAGAAAGCTACATTGAAAGCGATAAAGAAAGAAACGAAGGCCATATAGATACCCGTAGCAGTAACTTTGAATGTGAGAATCCCGACGAGCACCTGGGATGTGACCTTGGTATAGACGTCGCAGGTTAGAAAAAGGCAGAGTCTTGAAGATAAAAGTATTAGAGAGAATTACAAAACAGCAAATCAAATGACAAATAAGAGGTGATAAAATGACAGATTATAAAGTAGAAAGCTACATTGAAAGTGATAAAGAAAGAAACGAAGGCCATGTAGATACACGTAGCAGCAACTTTGAATGTGAGAATCCCGATGAGCACCTTGGATGTGATTTAGGCATTGACGTTGCCGGATAACACGGAAACGGAATATTGAACGCAGAGCCTCTTTGAGGCTCTGCCATCTTTTTGTGAGGCCCCATGGATATCAGGATTTCAAATCTTAGTAAAACCTACGATAGAAGGGACCATATTATTTTCTCCAATCTGGATGTCACATTCAAATCAGGGGAAGTGTCTGTTGTAATTGGAAAATCAGGGGTTGGTAAAAGCAGTCTTTTAAATTTGATCGCAGGTATTGACCTTCCCGATTCAGGGGATATTACCATTGGAACCACACAAGTTTCCCAGATGAGTGATACCCAAAGGACACTTTTCAGACGACGCCACATCGGATTCGTATTTCAATCTTTTAACCTGATCCCGGTGCTGACAGTGCTCGAAAATGTAGCCCTTGTTGGCCAGTTGGATGGAAAAGATGAGTCTGTCTGCAAAGATCGGGCGGTCTCGCTTTTAGAGCGTGTCGGACTGAAAGACCGGATAAAGTCCTTCCCGGACCGTCTTTCCGGTGGGGAGCAGCAGCGGGTAGCCCTTGCCAGGGCATTGATAAATGATCCTGACATTATTTTAGCTGACGAGCCTACCGGAAACCTGGATTCCAAGACAGGAAATAAGATTCTTAAGACCATTTCTGAACAGGTAAAAAATCTGGGTAAAACCCTTGTTATGGTTACCCATAGCAGGGAAGCCATGGCATATGCGGATCAAACATTCAAAGTAAAGAATTATGGTTTGGTAGCCGGGGGAAGCCCATGACCATTTCACCGCTAATCCGCATTTGTTTTCGAAGCAGCAAGGTGCATCCTTTACGCACCTTGCTTTTGATTTTTGGAATTGCCTTGGGTGTTGCGGGCGTCATTGCTATTGATATTGCTAAGACCAGCGTCAACAAATCCTTTGAATTATCAACGGCTGCGCTGACCTCTCAATCTACTCATCAGGTTACAGGCCCGGATTTTACTGTACCTCAATCTTTATTCACACATATCAGGACCAAGCTGGGCATTGCAGCATCTGCTCCCGTTATTACACGGGAGGTTAAGGTCAAGGAAATTACAGATCGCAAACTTACCCTCATGGGTATTGATCCGTTTTCAGAAGCGGGTTTCAGAGATCTTAGATTTGAAGATAACAACAAACAAAGTAAAGAGGAAGAGACGTCCGACCTTCGAGGTATCATGACCCAGGGGGCTGGGGTTATTATGTCCAGTGAGCTTGCCCGGGAATATAATCTGATTGTTGGCCAGCCACTCTCCTTGGTGTTTGAGGAACGCGAAGTTCAAGTTAAATTAGGGGCAATCATGGCGGACCTCGGGACTTCCGGACCATTTGAGGGCGTTCTGCTGGCTGATATTGCTTTGGCACAGGAACTTTTAGGGCTTGGGGATCGGATTACCCGGATTGATTTAAAGCTGGAGCAGCCCAAAGATATTGAAGCCGTTAGAAATGCGTTGCCAAAGGGGCTGGTTCTGGTCGAAACGGCCAAGCAGACAAGTGCGGTTCGCGGTTTGTCCAGGGCATTTGAAACCAGTTTGTCAGCATTTTCCATCCTGGTCCTTTTTATGGGGATCTTCCTGATTTACAACACCGTTTCTTTTTCTGTGACCCGGCGGCGGCAAATTAACGGCACCTTAAGGGCGTTAGGGGCCACACCCAAAGAAATCTTTTGGGCCCAGGAAATTGAAGTGATGGCCTATGCTGTGGCCGGGTCTTTATTGGGTGTTGGCTTGGGAATTCTCATGGGAAAAGGTGCTGTCCATGCGGTTTGTGCAACCGTATCAGATATGTATTATACCCTTACCGTAAGCCGGATAAGTATTGAGCCCCTAACCCTGATTAAAGGAGCCGGCATAGGTCTTACAGCAGCCTTTGTTTCATCTTTGGCACCTGCCATTAACGCTGCCCGCACCGAGCCTGTAACCCTTATGCAGGTATCTTCGGCTGCAAGCCGTCTTGACAGGCATCTTTGGTGGCTTGCCCTTGCCGGCACAGCCTGTTTGGGTACGTCTTTGGTTATTTTTCTTCAATCTGGTACAGGTATCAATATTGTCTTTACAGGTGTTTTTCTTGTATTTATCGGCGCATCGCTGTTGTCTCCTGCAGTTCTTGTCTTAGTCATAAAAGTGCTTGGACAGTTTACAGCCTTGTTGCCGACAAAAGGAAATCATCCGCTCATGGCGAAAATGGCCATGGGTAATATCCGCCGTTTTTTGAGCCGTTCTTCCGTGCTTATTGCGTCACTTATGGTTGTTATTTCCGTGTACATCGGCATTGATACGATGACCAGAAGTTTCAGGCTGTCTATCATCGATTGGGTAGACGGCCATATCGGCGGTGATGTTCATATATCTTCCCTGGATGGATTAAACCGGGGACTGGACAAGGAATTTATATACAGAATCGGTTCATTGGAAAGGGTTACAGGTGTTTCCGCATATAATATTCATCCGGTCTTTTCTCCGGCATCCGGAAAAATTCATGTTTTTTCCTACCTTGAAGACTTGTCTGAAAAACAATGGATATGGACGGTTGATGAAGGGGCGGACAACCATATCAAAGGGCTTTTGGAACAAGGCTGGATTATCGTCTCGGAGATATTTGCAAAGCAGCATAACGTAAAGGTGGGTCCTAACGCTATTGTGGAGATGAACACTTTAAAAGGACCTGTCCGGTTTAAAATTGCAGGCATTTTCCGGGATTTTTTTATGGGTGGCGGCCGGATCGTGGTGAGTCGTAAGACCATGGAAATCCATTGGGGACATAAGGACATCACAGCAGCTCAGATTTTTGTGCGCCCGGAATTTGGCCAGGGCAAAACAAAGGCGATTGAACAGGCAATCTCAAATATCAAAGCGATTGCCCCTGATACATCGGTGCTTCGGATCAGGACAGGTCCGGACATCAAATCCAGTATCCTGGCCGTGTTCGATAAAACATTTTTGATTACTTCGGCCCTACAAATACTCACAGCACTTGTGGCCCTGACAGGGATCATCAACTCGGTCATGGCACTTGTCCTTGAGCGATCAAGGGAATTGGGCATCCTGAGAGCATGCGGGGCTGTCCCAGCCCAGATCCGTACACTGGTGCTGTGGGAGTGTGGTATGTCAGGCCTTTTGGCCGGGTTGCTGGCTTTGCCCTTGGGGGCTTTTTTGTCCTGGATTCTTGTTGCGGTGGTCAATTACAGGTCATTTGGCTGGACATACGAGATGAACCTGTCAGTGCTTACCCTGGTTCAGGCTTTAGGGTTCGCTGCATTGGCTGCTATTGGTTCAGGTTTTTATCCTGCAGTGCGGGCAGGCCGGGTCAACGTGTCCCTGGCATTGAAAACCGAGTGAGAAAGGATCATTTATGCCTGGTATAAAAATAATTAAATGGGTTGGTTTCCTGGCTTTGCTGATCTGGGTGATGAGTTCTGCCTGCAAGACCCCTGAACCCAATGACACCGTGGATATTGCACAGGCCTTATCTTCTGACCAGGATGATGCCTGTTTTGCCAGGGCAGACCAGCCCCGGTCAATCGAGTTTCCGCAGGATTTAGGGCCACACAACAGATATAAAACCGAGTGGTGGTACTATACAGGAAATTTGTTCACAAACGCGGGACGCCATTTTGGGTATCAGCTTACCTTTTTTCGCCAGGCCATAGACTGTGTTCCGCCGGACAAGGGGGAGGGAAGGTCAGACTGGCGGTTTAACCAGCTTTATTTTGCTCATTTTGCAATCACTGACACTCAGGCAGGTAAATTCTACTCTTTCCAGCGCATGACCCGAGGCAGTTTGGGACTTGCAGGGGCTCAGGCAGCCCCGTTTTTTGTTTGGATAGACAACTGGTCCGCCAAAGCGGCTCCTGGTCAAGGTGAAAAGGCATCTGTCATCCTCAAAGCCCGGGACCAAGAGCAATCGGGAAATCAAAAAAAACCATCAAGCAAATCTGCACAAATCAATCTTACAGTGACCCGGACCAAACCTGTGATCCTTCAGGGACAATCCGGATGGAGTAAAAAGGGGCCGGGCCTTTCTGATGCATCCTATTATTATTCTTTTCCGGGAATGGAGACCTCAGGAGAGTTAATTCTTGGTGATACAACTCACGAGGTGTCCGGATTTTCCTGGTTTGACCATGAATGGAGTACGTCTGCCTTAAATTCAGATGTGGCGGGATGGGACTGGTTTGCCATCCATTTTGATTCAGGCCCCCACAAAGGCATGGACCTGATGGTCTGCCAAGTGCGCAAAGCAGACGGCAGTCCCAATGGATACGAGTTCGGCAGTATCTCGTTTCCCGACGGCAGATATACCATCCTGGGTAAGGATGATTTTTCAATCCGGAACAGCCGTACCTGGACCAGCCCTGAGTCAGGTCGGACGTATCCGTCCCAATGGACCATCAAAATTCCTGGTCAGGAACTCACGTTTGAAGTTGTACCTGTCATGGCCGGACAAGAGCATACCCATATGTTTACCTATTATGAAGGGGCAGTGAAGGTGTCTTCAAAAAGTTCTTCAGGATTCGGTCATGTAGAAATGACCGGGTATTGATTGACGCCAGATATAAAATGCTGTATTTTCCCAACCTTTTGTATTGTTTTTTGTTAACAACTAAGGAGTTAAATACATGAAAGCACGTGAACAATGGGGGACCCGGGCAGGGTTTGTCCTGGCCGCAATCGGGTCTGCCATCGGCCTTGGAAACATCTGGCGGTTTCCCTATGTGGCCTATGAAAACGGAGGGGGGGCATTTTTTGTTCCCTATCTTTTTGCCATGCTGACCGCTGGTATTCCGTTTATGATCCTCGAATTTGGTGCCGGGCATAAACTTCGAGGCTCTGCACCAAGGATTTTTGCCGGATTATCCCGCCGCTGGGAATGGCTGGGATGGTGGCAGATCCTGGTCTCTTTTATCATCTCTATTTATTATGTGGCAGTAGTGGGATGGTCCATTTCCTATTTTTTCCTGGCCTTTAACCAGGGGTGGGGAACTGAGACAGGAGATTTCTTTTTTAAGACTTATCTGCAGCTTTCCGACAGCCCCATGAATTTCGGGTCTATCCGCTGGCCCATTATGGCAGCGGTGGCAGGTGCCTGGGCTGTATGCTGGTTTGTACTTTTCAACGGGGTTAAAAAAGGCATTGAAGGGGCATCCAAGATTTTCATGCCTTTGCTGTTCATCATGATTTTGATCATTACCATGAGGGCGGTTACCCTTGAAGGGTCTTTAGAAGGCTTGAACTGGATGTTTAAACCTGATTTTTCCGCGCTCCTGGATTTCAAGGTCTGGATGGCAGCTTACGGGCAGATTTTCTTTTCCTTGAGTATTGGGTTTGCTATCATGCTTACCTATTCCTCCTATTTGCCCAAAGATGCAGACATGGCCAACAACGGATTTATCACAGCTTTTGCCAACTGTGGTTTCAGTATTCTCTGCGGTATACTGGTCTTCTCCGTTCTGGGAAACATGGCACTTCAACAGGGCGTTGGTGTGGATAAAGTGGTCAGTTCCGGTGTGGGGCTGGCATTTGTCACTATCCCTAAAGCTATCAACAGCCTGCCCGGGCCGGTATTTTTTGGTGCGCTCTTTTTCATGGCCCTTATTTTTGCCGGACTAAGCTCCATGGTTTCCATCTGCGAGGTGTCCATTGCTTCTTTGATGGAAAAACTTGACATCAGCCGTAAAAAGGCAGTGACGCTTTACTGTTTTGTCGGTATTGTATGCGGAACCGTATTTGCCACCCAGAGCGGGCTTCTGGTCTTAGATATCGTAGACCGGTTCATTATGAATTTTGGTGTTCTGGCAGGCGGGCTTGTAGAAATCATTTTCTTGACCTGGTTCTGCAAACTGACAGATTTTCAGGAGCACATCAACCGCACTTCTGATTTCTCAGTGGGTGCCTGGTGGATTTTCTGCTTGAAAATCATCACACCTGCGGTGCTTGGGTACATGAGTATTGCCAATCTCATCGGTGATATCAAAACCCCTTATGGCGGATATCCGGGAAGTGCCCTGTTCTGGTTCGGCTGGTTCCTGGTTGTCTCCATCATTGTGATCAGTTTTATAATCCAGTTTACCAACAAAGGGCGTCAGTCTTAAAACCGAAGGAGGTAACTCATGGCAACATCAGCGATTATTATGATGGTGATTGGTCTCGGGGTAACCTGGGGCGGTGCGGCAATCTGCATTTCCATTGCCATTAAAAATAAAGGTATGTAACCGGTTAAGCCGGTATCTCCCGGCCCGGATTTCTTCCGGGCCGGTTTATAACGGTTCTCAATAATATCTTCCCTTATAATACGGGTAGGTTAATTATCGGTAGAAACCTCAAGTGACGGCATTGCCGTTTGAGCACTTAGGCCCGTTTATTCTAAGAAACGGGCCGGTATTTGTATGTGGGATGCCCTTGGATGCCCTTGTTCTCCAGGGCCAATCGGAAATTTATTTTGAGAATTGTTATAGACGTTTGGTGTTCGTTTGATCAAGTCGGCAAAATTAATCATTTGAATAGTAGGGACATCTCTTTTTTAGACACTCCTTATTCAATTCACTAAAATCACAATGCAGCCGCTTATTAATATCCCACCCAAAATGTTTTACCACAGTCCCAATTGATAAAAATGTATCTCTTTTACAGCAGCGTGGACCACCACAAGCAGCAATTGACATCAAACTTTTAGCTGTCATTTTATTCGACAATCCCCATTCTTCTTTTGAAAGTGGAGTGGCACCGGTGATAAGGCTCATAAAGATACCGGTCCCGATAGCTGCTCCGCACGCACCGTTAAAACCGCACGACCCGCCAGGAACGGCCTTTGACCTCTGTCTTGCCTGTTTAAGTGTCTCTTGTTTTTTTGACGGGTTCTCCTCACGGTTGTAGAATGCAGTCAGCAGAACCGCTGGTACCAGAAAATGGTGCTCAGGCCCATGCATTTTGATTGACGGGTGCTTCATAAGGGTAGTAGCGATGTCAAAGGGGTTTTCTGACAGGCAAGAAAGGCAGTATTGCTCAATGATATCATTGGCAGAAGAAGAGTGGCAGGTATCACAGATATAGTGTCCCTGCTCGCATCTGGTGTTTGTTGAAAACGTATTCTCACAATAGATACATGTCAGGTTTTCATTTTCTTTGGTATAAACCAGGTCTTTGCCACAAACAAAACAACCTGCTTTATGGTCATTCATTGTATTAAACATTTAATTTACTCCTTGCAGGACCGGGAATTCATTACCTTTGGCATTGTTTCAAGTTTTTGCTTGTGTGCATCCGGTTAGGTCATAAAAAAAATCTTTACTAAATCGATAAATTGGAATATAACGACATCAAAATATTTTGTCAACCAATAAAGAATTGGCTGAAAACAAGATTTGGCAATTATTTTATCCGATGAAACATATAAAGGCCGGAGACTTCTATGACTGAGAAATTGAATGTACTCTTTTTGTGTACCGGGAACTCATGCCGCAGCCAGATGGCAGAAGGCTGGGCAAATGAATTAAAAAATAACCGGATCAATGCCTTTTCAGCAGGGATCGAAACCCATGGATTAAATCCCAATGCTGTTAAAGTGATGTCTGAAGTTGGCCTGGATATATCACAAAACCAGTCGAAACTGGTCAAAGACCTTGGCGATGTTGCCTGGGATCTTGTCATTACACTTTGCGGCCATGCCAATGAAACCTGCCCTTATTTTCCAGGACCGTGCAAGGTTGTCCATGTTGGATTTGATGACCCGCCTAAAATGGCTGAGAAACTTGCAGCACAAGGTGAAAGCGTTGAAAGGCAGCTCGACTGCTACCGAAAAGTAAGAGATGAAATAAAGGCGTTTGTTGAAAAACTGCCTGAGAATATTTTAGGAGATTAAAATGACTGAGAACAATGAACGGAAAATGACCAGCCTGTTTGAGCGGTACCTGACCGTGTGGGTAGGATTGTGTATTGTAGGTGGTATTATTCTGGGAAAAATAGCACCGGACCTTGCTAAAACCCTGGACGGCATGTCCATAAATGTGAACGGTGCACCAGTGGTTTCCATACCTATTGCGGTCGGCCTGTTTTTCATGATGTACCCGATCATGGTCAAAATTGATTTCACCTCG
>JAKSAU010000165.1 GCA_022361535.1 Desulfobacterales bacterium | reverse complement strand
TCTTACATTTCCTGGCCAGGGATAGGCAGTAAATATCTTCACAATTTCAGTGGATACCGCCTGAATTGGTTTATTGTATTTTTTTTTTTTTTGTTTCAGAAAATGGTCAATCAGCAACGGGATATCACCATGGCGTTCCCGCAGGGGAGGCATTTTGATTTCTACCACGTTGAGCCGGTAATAAAGATCTTCCCGGAAATTGCCGTTTTGGACCTCTTCTTTCAAAAGCCGATTGGTGGCTGCAATAATCCGGGTGTCCACCTTGACGGGACGACTGTCTCCCACCCGTTCAAATTCCCGGTCCTGAATGACCCCGAGCAATTTTAGCTGGAGCACAGGAGAAATCTCTCCGATTTCATCCAAGAAGATGCTTCCCTTGTTGCACATTTCAAATCGGCCGACCTTGTCGTTGATGGCTCCGGTAAAAGCACCTTTGACATGGCCGAAAAGCTCGCTTTCCAAAAGCTGCTCTGCCAGAGCCGAGCATCTGACCGTGACCATATTATGGCCACTGCGGCCGCTCAGTGCATGGATCTCCCTGGCAACAAGGCTTTTACCTGTGCCGCTTTCTCCAGTAATCAAAACGGTGGCATCCGTATCAGCCAGGGCACGGATCAGTTCAAATACTTTATCCATCCGGTAGGAGTTGCCGATGATTCGTTTGAATTCACTGGTTTCACGCAGACGGTTTTCCAAAAAGTGGATTCGTGTAATATCCTTGACCACCAATGCTGCGCCCAGGGATTTGTTGTGCTTGCTCAGCAGAGGAGAGCAGCTCATGGAGACTATAGATTGTCCACCCTTGGCATCGGTAAAGGTCTTTGTCTCATTTTTAACGATTGTGTTCTGTTCAAGAACCTGTTCAATAGTATCCCGGCAGGCGGCTAAAAAGGGATTTAAGCTTTCGCTGATTTTTGTGCCGGTTAGCGGGGTATCATTTAAAGGGCCTGGCATATTAGACTGATAAATTTTGAATGCTGCATCGTTGCATGCAATTATTTTTCGTGAATTATCAATTGTGATAATGGCGTCATCCACACTTGCGAAGACTGCTTCAAGATGGTTCCTGTAGTGGTCTTTTTCTGCCCGGATCCGCTCTTTTTCATCCATGAGCTGTTTGTTTTTTAAGGCATTACGGCAAATCCGGAGTAACGTTTCCTTGACAATGGGTTTGACCATATAGTCATAGGCGCCTAAACGAACCGCTTCGGCCGCAGTTTCAATGCTGGGCTGGCCTGTAATCATGACCACAGGTGAGAATAGTCCCAGCTCATTGACCTTTGCAAGGAGCTTGAGTCCGTTGTCATCTTTGAGAATGATATCTGAAAAGATAATGTCCGGTACCTGTGACGCCAACAGGCTTAAACCTGTATCCAGGTCTGGCGCACTGGCTACCTCATAGCCTTCGTTTCTAAGAAACGTCTCAAAGGAGTAGCGGATGCTTTCTTCATCATCCACAACTAATACTTTTGCACTCATGATTTTAATCTTCCCCTATCAATAATCAGACCTGCCACACAGGCAGATCTACAACCACCTCAGTCCAGAGGCCGTCTACACTTTGAATATCAAGCTCCCCGTGGTGTTCTTCAATGATACCATAGGAAATACTCAGTCCTAACCCTGTTCCCTGGTCAGCCGGCTTTGTGGAAAAAAACGGGTTGCATATTTTTTCCAAAATCTTTTTTGAAATACCTGTACCATGATCCCGGAATACGGTTCTAACCATTGGCTCACCTGATTCAGTACCTTCTTCAATAACCATACAGGTGATGATTATTTTTTTGTCCGGATCAGAACCTGTGTATTTTTCATTCAAGGCATACCGGGCATTTGAAGCAATATTTAGGAAAATTTGGCGGATTTGATGAACCACGGCTTTGACTGCCGGAAGGGTTGCCGGAATATCCATTTCAATAATAATATGTTCTTTTCTGAGCATGGCGCCGGTCAGATCCAGCACATCGTCAATCACTTCTTTTAGGATAACAGGCTCCTTTTTTTCAGTTCCTGCACGGGCAAAGGAAAGCAGTTTGCTGACAATAATGGCAATT
>JAKSAU010001263.1 GCA_022361535.1 Desulfobacterales bacterium | reverse complement strand
TTAGGTGCGCTGAGAGCAGGTATAAAAGAGGTGATTATTCCTGAGAAAAACAAAAAAGACCTCCATGATATACCTAAATCTGTAAAAAGTAAGTTGAAATTTACCTGTGTTAAGGATGTGAAAGAAGTGCTGGATATTGCCCTGGAAAAGGAATAAAAGATGCTTCTTTTTTCCCTGAGCACAGCAGAGCAGGGCGCTAGTATGGCTCTTTTCGAGGATGGTGCCCTGGTCTGTGAATCCTATTGGGCCAGCCGTCAGACCCACTCAAGGCGGATTTTGTCAATGGCCGAACAAATGATTGAAACCCAGGCCGGGCTGACTATATCTGATATTGACAAGTTTGTCGGAGCCAGGGGACCGGGCAGCTTTACAGGGCTGAGGATTGGCATCAGCGTCATCAAAGGGCTAGCATATGCCGGCTCAAAACCCTGTGCCGGTATCTCCAGTCTGGATGGGGTCGCTTACAAGTTTTGTAATGTGGATACCCCAGTTTGTGTGATGATGGATGCCAAGCGCAATGAGGTTTATAGCGCTGTATATCAGTTCAATCAGGGCATACTGACCAAAAAAAGTGAAGAAATGGTGTGTCCGCCGGAAACAGCGGTAGATTTGGCAGGTCCTGACGCGCTGTTTGTTGGTTCCGGATCAAAAGCTTACAAGGGCATGATAATCGGGCGGACTAATAACCAGGCTGTTTTTTCCCATTCTGCGTTGGATTTTGTCAGTGCATCTGCCCTGGCCCAGGTTGCTTTGGATAAGGATTCGGTTTTTGACTCTGCTGAATATCTGCTCACACCGGTCTACTTAAGAAAATCCGATGCAGAGATTCATTTTTCAAAAAAACCACAGTCTTGACCATCAATAACTTATTTGATATAAATATTAGGTTATGGTTATGACGGGGGCGTATGGATAATTCAAAGTGGCCGGCCAGAACGGTATTACCCATAGCCATGCCTGGTGTCAAATTTGTAGTTGTTGCCATCCTTTTTACAGGGATGTTTTTTTATTTTGGGTGGCTTTTAACTGGCATATTGAGCCTTGCTGTAACCGTTTTTATAACCTGGTTTTTCAGGGATCCTGAAAGAGTGGCTCCTGAGGATAAAGATGCATTGGTTGCGCCAGCAGACGGAAAAGTAATTCTGGTACAACGGCTTGTCCAAAGTGAGTATATGGAAGAGCCTTGCCAGAAGGTCAGCGTCTTTATGAATGTACTTAATGTGCATGTGAACCGGATTCCGTTTGACGGTATGGTTGAGCGGGTACAATATCATCCGGGCAAGTTTTTTAACGCATCCTTTGATAAGGCATCTGTTCACAATGAACGCAATGCCTTGACGGTGAGGACGAATACAGGCAGAAAATTTGTTTGTGTCCAGATTGCGGGTCTTATTGCAAGGCGAATTGTCAACTGTGTGACTTCGGGCGAGCAGGTGAAAAAAGGAGACCGGTACGGTATGATTCAATTCGGGTCTCGTTTGGATCTTTATTTGCCTTTAGGGTTTGAGATTGCAGTAAAGCCCGGGGATAAAACAATAGCCGGAAGCAGCATTATCGGCCGTATGTGTTGACTTAGAAGCAAAGAGTTTGATTTGTAATGCAAAAACAGCAATTTAAAAAAAGTATCTACATACTCCCCAACTTGTTCACTTCCATGAACTTGTTTTGCGGGTATTACTCTATTTTTGCATCCTTTCATAGTAGATTCACAGAAGCTGCGCTTGCAGTAACTATTGGTGCATTATTTGACCTTTTGGACGGAAAGATTGCCAGGGCAACTAATACAACATCCCAGTTTGGCGTCGAGTATGACTCTTTGGCTGATCTGGTAACCTTTGGTTTGGCACCAGCCATACTCATGGTCCTTTGGGTGCTTGAGCCCATGGGAAGACCAGGGTGGTTGGCTGGCTTTTTGTTTGTTGCCTGTGGTGCCTTGCGTCTGGCTCGGTTTAATACCAGCACAGCAACCAGTGGACCGGATTTTGAAGGGCTTCCAATTCCGGCTGCTGCAGCAATGAATGTTTCTTTGGTTCTTTTTCTTTCCCGGATGGAAATCAGTCCCGAACCTTTCAAAGTTCCCATACTGGTTTTGATGTTTGGATTGTCGTTTTGTATGGTCAGTTCTTTTCAGTATAAGAGTATGAAAAACGTACCTTTATTCAAAAGCCTGACCTTTAATAAATTGGTTTGCCTGGTTTTAGTATTTGTGGCATTTGCTGCAGAACCTTATATCATTTTGTTCGGTGTTTTTTCCTTATATGTGGTTTCAGGACCTCTTATGTTTTTAATGTGTCATGCCAAGTTGAAAAGCAGTGGAGATTCCAGTGTCGATAAAAGCATATGAAAAGCAAGGGAGTAGGAGCATCCGGATGAGTCAATTTTATAACATGGAGTAAATCTTTAATTTTGGATCAGATACCTATTACAAAAGAAGGCTTTGAAGCCTTAAAAAAAGAACTGGAAAAACTCAAAACCGTTGACCGGCCGGAAAATATTAAAGCCATCGAGGTTGCCAGAGCCCATGGAGACCTGTCTGAAAACGCTGAATACCATGCTGCCAAAGAAAGACAGTCTTTTATAGAAGGGCGTATCGGAGAGATTTCTTACAAGGTTGGAAACGCCAAGGTGATTGACCCGAATACTGTTCCCAAGGATGTGGTCAGGTTTGCGAGCAAGGTTCTTGTAGAAAACCTGGATTCAGAGGAAGAGATCGAATACATGATTGTCGGCGCTGATGAAGCTGACATTAAAAAAGGTAAAATCTCCGTTTCCTCCCCATTGGGGTCTGCCCTGATCGGTAAGGAACCTGGTGACGAGGCTGTGGTCCAGGCGCCTGGTGGAAAACGGATTTATGAAATTATTGATATACTATAATCCGGGATTTTCCGGATTTGTTAACCGAGACTGGAGGAAAATGCTGTGGCTCGAGTAACTATTGAAGATTGTTTGAAAAATGTAGATAACCGGTTCAGCTTGGTACATTTGGCTGCAAAACGTGTTCGCCAGGTCAGGGAAGGTGCTGATCTTATGGTGAAGTCGTCAAAAAATGAGGATGTTGTAACCGTTCTGCGGGAAATTGCCGCTAACCGGATAGTATCTAAAAAGAATACTGAATCCGAAGACGAATAAGCCGGTTTGAGCAAGGGTGTGACAAAACGGATTAATCATCTTTTTGGGAAAGCGATCCATGAATGGAAGATGATCTCCGATAACGACCGAATCCTTGTTGGGATTTCGGGAGGAAAAGATAGTCTCACCCTTTTCCATCTATTAGTTTCCTTTAAAAAAAAAGCACCCATTGAATTTGATCTTTATCCTGTGCATATTGATCCGGGGTTTGACGGATCATTTGCTGATGAATTAAAGACTTATGTGGATAGTTGCATCCAAAATGATGGGCAAAAGTTGTTGGTTGAAAAAACAGATTACGGGACTGTCGCCCATTCGGAAGAAAACAGAGAAAATCCCTGTTTTTTGTGCAGCCGACTAAGACGCAAACATTTGTTTGAGCTTGCTGAAGAACTTGGGTGTAAAAAAATTGCCTTAGGTCACAATAAAGATGATTTGATTGAAACGTTATTCATTAACATCTTTTATGCAGGCAAGATTGGTACAATGAAACCCAACCAATCTTTTTTTAAAGGAACTCTTGATATCATCAGACCGCTGTCATATGTTGAAAAAGATGATATTATAAGGCTATCACGGATTTTGGACTTTCCTGATTTTGAGAACCCATGCCCTAGTGCCGGGGTGACAAAAAGGGGCGAGGTTCGTGAAATGCTTGAAAAAATATATAGGCACAACAAACACATAAAGGGGAACATATTCAGAGCAATGGGGAATGTTGCCTCGGATTATCTTTTAGAGACGCCATCATGATAGATATGCAGAATCAACCAGATTTCAGGAATATTCCCATTGATAAAGTGGGAATTAAAGGGCTGAAATACCCGGTTACCGTAAGGGATAAAACCAGCGGATCTCAGTCGACTGTAGCTGAGATAAACATGTATGTGGACCTGCCCCATCAGTGCAAAGGTACACATATGAGCAGGTTTGTGGAGTTGCTTCACGTGTTCCGCAGTCAAGTCTCTTTGGAGTCATTGACCAGTATCCTTGAAGATATGAAAACTACTCTTGGTGCCCAGTCTGCACATATTGAGATCTCCTTTCCATATTTTATTGAGAAAACGTCACCAAGCACAGAGTCAAAGGGATTGATGGACTATAATTGTACAATTGTGGGTTCTTCCAATTCCGATAAAAAGGCTGACATCGTTCTTAAGGTGGCTGTTCCTGTTACTTCAGTTTGTCCTTGCTCAAAAGAAATTTCAGATTGCGGTGCTCATAATCAGCGAGGAGAAGTGCTTGTTTCAACGCGGTTCCACCGGTTTATCTGGATTGAGGATATTGTTGAATTAGTAGAGAAATCTGCTTCTTGTGATATCTTTTCAGTTCTAAAGCGTGCAGATGAAAAGTATGTTACGGAAAAGGCTTACAATAATCCCAAGTTTGTAGAAGATATTGCCAGGGATGTGGCCAAAGTCCTAATTGATGACGATAATATTACTTGGTTCTCCGTTAGCACTGAAAATTTTGAATCCATACACAATCATAGTGCTTACGCCTATATCGAGCATTCAAGATCTTAACTTCTTTATATTGTATAAGTTAAAAGGGTTAGGGGCTTCTTGAGTACTCAATTACTTTAGTGTTTAATGCTTTTCTAATAGACCCATAACCGTTCCACGTATGGTTCAGCATGATTACAAAGGGGTAAAGCCTGTTATCTTTACCCCTTATATATCCTGCCCGGGTCTTCACATCTGATAAAGTTCCTGTTTTATAAAATTCATTTTTATCTTTGCTCATCAAATGGTGATAAGGCATAAACTCCATTAAGGCTATCATCATTTGTCTTGGAGACATCCTGTTTTTCCGTGACAGTCCTGACCCTTCGGTGAGATGAATTCCTTGTATTCCAAGCTTTGTTTCGATGTAACCGTTAAGATAGGTCACCCCTTTTTCAAGGGTTGCCGGTGGCCCAAAATGCTTTGCGCCCATTACCAGAACAAGTTGGTTTGCTATGAAGTTATTTGAGTATTTAAGCAGTTTTTCAATGATTTCTTCTAAAGAAACAGAAGACTTATATTCTAGTTTTACATGAGGGGAGTCAGGATAGGAGCCTTCTTTGATATCTCCGCTCACTTTTATTTTTTTTTTTGTAAGAAAATAACGAATCAGCAATCCTGGATATATACGTCTTTGCGTGTGAGAGAGTAGAACTCTGTCTTTTGATTTGTTTAAAGATTTGATGTCATCTTGAAAATTATCAAGAAGTGGTGTCTGTGGTTCTGCGCTTATGTAACGACTTTTGGTTTCATCCCATTGAAAAAAGATCGTATTAAAATTGGCGCACAAGGCACCGGTTGTGGCATCATAAGGGTTCTTTGAATTTCCGGTACCAGGTATTGCTATATCTGGGTGAAAAAAACTGTGGTCTAAAACGATATTATGAACGCTTCTAAGTTTGGTTTTTGCTATAAGTTTTTCAACTAAAGATTCAATTTCTTCTGAAATGAATAGAGGGTCGCCAAACCCTTTTACATAAAGCGTTTCGGTTTTGGGGTTATAGTCCACCCATGTTGAAAACCGGTAGTTTTTTCCTAAGGTTTCCAGTACCGCAAGGCTGGTAATAATTTTTAAGGTGGATGCCGGAATAAAAGATTTGTCTTCATTTTTGGCATAAACAATATTTTTCCGATCATCAGACAACAATATGCCAGTGGTCTGAGCTACAGCATAATCCTGTGCTAAAATAGATAGCAAGCATACGGCTATAGAAAGGAATCTATGATGTTTTGGTCTAAATCTCATATTAAGTAGGCTGATCTAA
>JAKSAU010000617.1 GCA_022361535.1 Desulfobacterales bacterium | reverse complement strand
GTACAACACTTGGAAAACGGCCGCAGCGGGTAACGTCAAAGACGCTGACGATGCGATTGCCGCACCGGCAACCCACTGAGCATAAGGAGTATCCAAAATGTCACATGAAGTCGTTGAAAAGAACATCGGCCTCCTGGCGATACTGGTCGTCCTTGTGATCAGTGTCGGCGGGTTGGTCGAAATCGTCCCGCTGTTCTTCCAGAACGAGACCACGACACCCGCACCTGGGGTGACCAAGTACAGTGCACTGCGCCTCGAAGGCCGGGACGTATACATCCGTGAAGGCTGCTACAACTGCCACTCGCAGATGATCCGTCCGTTCCGCGCCGAAACGGAGCGTTACGGCCATTACTCGGTCGCGGGTGAATCGGTCTACGCCCACCCCTTCCAGTGGGGCTCGAAGCGTACCGGTCCGGACCTCGCCCGTGTCGGTGGTCGTTACAGTGATGAATGGCACTATGTTCACCTGATCAATCCGCGTGACGTAGTTCCGGAGTCCAACATGCCTTCCTACCCATGGTTGAGCGATGCCGTTGTCGACGGATCGAAGACCGGGACCAAGATGAAGGCAATGAACATCGCTGTAGGTGCGACTTGCCCGACCTGTGAGTTGTACAGCGAAGAAGAGATCGCGAACGCCCAGCAAGAAGTTCAAGACAAAACCGAAGCAGAGGCATTAGTCGCCTATCTGCAAGGTCTGGGTCTGGCTTCTAAAGAGTGGAGGTAATCATGGATCTAAATGACATCCGTGCATGGCACACCGCTATTCTGATGTTCTCGTTCATCGGGATCGTTATCTGGGCCTATAGCAAGCGTCGTAAGTCATCTTTCGACGAGGCCGCGAACCTACCTTTTGCTGATCAGGATCAGCACGAGGCGACGATTAAAAAGGAGAACTTGTCATGAGCTCGTTCTGGAGTGGTTGGATTATCGTTCTTACCGTAGCCAACATCCTGGGCTGCTTCTGGCTGATCTGGTGGACCATGCGCCGCCGCGCCGGCGAGGCGGCCCAAGGCGACGTCACCGGACACACCTGGGACGGCGATCTGCAGGAGTACAACAACCCGCTGCCGCGCTGGTGGCTGTGGCTGTTCTACATCACCTTGTTCTTTGGCGTCGGCTACCTGGCGCTCTATCCCGGCCTGGGTAACTTCCAGGGCTTCCTGGGCTGGTCCTCGACCGGTACCCAGTACAAGAACGAGATGCAGCAGGCAGCAGAGAAGTACGACCCCATCTTCCAACAGTACGCCGCGGTCGCGGTCGCCGATCTGGCGAGCAAGCCGGAGTACCAGGAAGCACGGGACATGGGCAAACGCCTGTACCTGACCTATTGCATGCAGTGTCACGGTTCCGATGCCGGCGGTGCGCGCGGCTTCCCGGACCTGACCG
>JAKSAU010000955.1 GCA_022361535.1 Desulfobacterales bacterium | reverse complement strand
GGAATTCAAAACATTACTTCAGGAACAGAGCTGCTAAATACAGCAGAGCACTTGTATGTAGCTGAAATGATACAAAGAGCTCAAAGTTCTCATTCTCAAACCTTATATTATAATCCTAACGCAATGGATTATGATACTGATTTTGTTGGTGATATTACTGAAGATAACGCTCCAATACAAAACTACAACCTGACTCTTTCAGGCGGCAAAGAGAATATGACATTTAATATTAATACCAATTACTTCAATCAGGATGGTATTCTTCGTCAGTCGGGATATGATCGGTTTACAACAAGAGCCAATGTTACGTTGAAAAAAGGAAAGTTTGATGCCTTTGCCAGCATTGGAATGATGCATTCGAACAAAGAAGTTGAACCATGGGGCTTGTATGAATTTTCAATCTTTAATGGCCCTTACCGTCCACCTGTTCAAAGTTTACCAACCACCGATAATTCTGTAATCATTCCCGGTAATAACCCTGATCATGTTGGTTATTTATCAAGGCTGCTGAACCAGGAAGATGATCGGGTTGAAGATAGTTATAACGTGGCTGCTAATTTGAAATATGAAATCCTGGATGGTTTGGTATTCCAGGTAAACCTGGGTATGAACAAATGGAATTACAAACGTAAGTTCTGGCAGCCTCAATATCTGGTTTACGATGAAGATGGAGACATTAATGAGTTAGGAAGCCGTAAGGATGCCATTTTAACAGAAGAATATCAGGAAAGCATAAAATATACCATGGAAAATATTTTAAGCTATACCAAGTCTTTTGGTGGTGTACACAATCTTTCAGCAATGCTGGGTTACACCGTTGAAAAAACAGACCGCTCTAATGTCAGGGTTGAGAAAAGAGATTTTATCAGCAATTCGGTTCAGGTATTTGATGGGGGCTCCTCATTAACAGGTATTAATGGTGACGACGTTTATCATCGTATTGTTGGTAAGTTAGCACGTATTCAATATAATTTCGATGGTCGTTACCTCTTTAGTGCGAGTATCCGTAACGATGGTTCTTCTAACTTCGGTTCTGAAAGCAGGTATGCATGGTTTCCCGGTGCATCTGTTGGTTGGAATATAAGTGAAGAAGGATTTATGCAGGATGCAAGACGAATTGATAACCTAAAGCTTAGGGCGAGCTACGGTGAAGTAGGTAACCAGGGAATTAGTCCTTATTTGTATTCAGCTTACGTAGATGGGAACATCGATTACGTTTGGGGACCTGAAGCTTCTGATGAATTAGGGGCAGGTGCTATTCAGCGCGGATATGGTAACCCGTTTGTTCAGTGGGAAACCAATATCTCCCGAAACATCGGAGTTGATCTTTTAATGTTCAACGGCAAGTTTAGCTTCTCTGCAGATTTTTACAAAAATGATAAGCAGGATATGTTGTTGTCTGTATTATTACCTGCATCTACCGGGACTACAATTCCCAATGACTGGAAAAACCATTACAATTCGAAAATTACGAATGTTGGTGATATGGTAAATAAAGGAATTGAAATCTCAACCAGTTATAAACACCGCTCATCATCAGGGTTTAACTGGTCAGTTGCTGCTACCTTTACCCGAAATGAAAATGAGATTACCAGTTTGGGTGACTTGGATAAAATTGCCCTTCAAGACAGTAAACCAGGTAGCTGGCGCGCATCTCAGCAAGATGTTACCACATATATGATTCCTGGTTACGAAGCCGGGGC
>JAKSAU010000785.1 GCA_022361535.1 Desulfobacterales bacterium | reverse complement strand
TAGTAGCGACCCCCATGGGTAACCTTGAAGATATTACATTCAGGGCAGTAAGGGTCTTAAAAGAGGTGGATATTATTGCAGCTGAAGATACCCGCCACTCACGTAAGCTGCTGACCCATTATGGTATCACGACCCCCATGACCGCCTGCCATGAACACAATGAAAACCAGCGGGCAAAAGAGCTCATCGAACGGCTTACCACAGGAGAAAGCATTGCCTTAATTTCCGATGCAGGCACCCCTTTAATCTCAGATCCGGGATACCGGTTGGTAAAACAAGCTGGAGAAAAAAACATACCTGTTGTGCCTGTACCAGGCTGCAACGCTGCCATTACCGGATTAAGTGCTTCAGGCTTACCCACTGATGCCTTTCTATTTTGCGGGTTCCCTCCTAAAAAGGCGGGTAAATTGGAAAAATTCCTAACCAAGATGGAGTCACAGTCTGCCACCTTAATCTTCTATGAATCCCCCAAACGGATTAAAGCATTGGTGTCATCATCCATTAATGCCCTTGGAGACAGGGAGGCCTGTTTGGCCAGGGAATTGACCAAACGGTACGAAGAATTTATTCGAGGTTCGCTATCTCAAATATTATCCAGTCTTGAAGCCCGTGACCAGGTTAAGGGAGAATGTGTGCTGTTTATCCAAGGCAAAGATTCCGAATCCTCTGCCCTAAGTTCAAATGATTTGGATGCCCTTATCCTTGATCGGCTTTCAGAAAACCCTAAAACCGGAGACCTGGCCAAAGAGCTGTCTGCTCTATCTAACCTCCCTAAAAAGCAGATCTATAATAAGATCCTGGAACTCAAAAAATCCACTTAATAACGCCTTCTCTTTCATCCTGATTTTTAATGTTTTATAATTGTTAGCATTTTGTTAGAATAACAATCAAAACCTTGAAAAAATTGGTAAAATAACCTAAAAATAGCCTGCTTGTTAGGTAAAAATTAGAACAAAACAAGGAAACCATTAAGGCACACCTTATTATACAACCTTAATTTCCAGCCATTCTCCATGTGGAGACTCAATTATTCAAAATAAAAAGGACTAAATTACGCCATGGGCATTGAAATATACTATGTCATCGTAGGTATGTTGATCCTGTTTGCCATTTTTGACCTGGTCGTTGGGGTAACCAATGATGCTGTTAACTTTTTAAACTCATCCATTGGTTCAAAGGCCGCTCCCTTTATAACTATTATGATCATTGCCAGTTTGGGTATACTGGCAGGTGTAACCTTTTCCGGTGGAATGATGGAAGTAGCCAGGAAAGGCATTTTTCATCCTGAATTCTTTACCATGCCAGAACTTTTGACCATTTTCCTGGCAGTTATGATAACAGACATTTTACTTCTAGATCTTTTCAACACACACGGTCTGCCTACATCCACAACCGTTTCTATTGTGTTTGAACTTTTAGGGGCTGCCGTAGCCATGTCCCTGATAAAAATAATGAGTCAAGTAAGCAATGGTTTGGATTTATGGGATTACATCAATACAGCCAAAGCCATGGCAATTGTCGGAGGTATCCTTTTATCCATTGTTGTCGCCTTTGCTTCGGGCGCACTAGTGCAGTTTTTAACCAGACTGCTCTTTACTTTTGACTATAAAGACCGCTTGAAACGCTATGGCGCTATTTGGGGCGGGGTTGCCATGACAGCCATCACCTTTTTCATCCTGGTTAAGGGTTCCAAAGGCGCTACCTTTATGGATACAGAAACCGTCTCCTGGATAAAGAATAATTCCCTTACTATAATGGGTGCCATCTTTTTGATTTCTGCAGTCATTTTCCAGGCACTATTAAGTGTCTTCAAAATGAATATCCTCAAGCCCATTGTTTTGGTCGGAACCTTTGCCCTGGCAATGGCTTTTGCAGCCAATGACCTGGTTAATTTCATCGGTGTTCCCCTAGCTGGACTCAATGCATTTCAAAGTGCCCTGGCATCTGCTGACCCCTTGAATGCAACCATGGAAGCGTTGAGCAAGAAAGTTCAGTCACAGACCTTTATCATGCTCATTGCAGGGGCAATCATGGTAATCACATTATGGGTTTCCAAAAAAGCACGTACTGTTACAGAAACCGAGATCAGCTTGGGTCAACAGGATGAGGGCATGGAGCGCTTTGAATCCATCTGGATTTCGAGACGCATCGTCAATTTGTTTGATGGTTTATTCAACTCAGTCAGAACCATCACCCCTTCACCCATCAGAGAGGCAGTAGCCCGCAGAGTTACTCCAAAGTCCGAAACAACACACGTAGCAGTCAAAGAAAAACCATCCTTTGACCTGGTCCGTGCATCAGTAAACCTCATGGTAGCCTCTGCAGTGGTTTCTTTTGCTACTTCACTGAAACTGCCATTATCTACCACTTATGTGACCTTTATGGTAGCAATGGGAACCTCATTTTCAGATCAGGCATGGGGCCGTGAAAGTGCTGTTTACAGGATCACAGGTGTTCTCACCGTTATCGGCGGCTGGTTCATGACCGCTTTCATAGCTTTTGTGGTCTCTTTTATTGCAGCCAACATTATCTATCAATTCAATGTACCTGGTATTGTAGGCTTAATGCTCTTTGTGGGTTTTATGGTATGGAAAAACAAGAAACGCCATGAAGACAAGGTAAAAGACAAAGAAGACATCACCATTTTTCATTTAGAAAAAGTGGAAAACTTTGAAGAGTCTGTGTCTGATACGTTTGATCACCTGACCCACCAGTTGAGGGGCATACGTGAATCTTTAGCCGCGACCTTTGATGCCTTGTTTGAAGAAGACCTGGAAACTTTGAGGGCCAACCGCAAAAAAACCAAGCAGTTCCAGATTAGCAACAATATCATCATAGCCAATATATTTAAGGTGTTGCGATTACTGCAAAGGGAAGACAATAAGGTCTCTTACAACTATTATCAGATTATCAGGCGTTTGCAGAAATTAACCGACGGGCACAGGGACACGGTAATCAAATGCACCATGCATGTGGCCAACCGGCATAAGGGGCTGCTTCCCTCCCAGATCCAGGAACTCAAAGAAATCAGGACCGTTATTCTTTATATATTGGAACAGGTTGAAATTGCTTTCAGCAAAAAAGATATTGTAGACTGTCATCACATTGGCTCTCAATTCCACTACCTAAGGGAATTGGTTGATGATTACAATGCCAACCAAATTGAACGAATCAGGGAGGAATCGTCAAAGACGCGTCTTTCAATTATGTTCTACGCCATTTCCGGTAATTGTGTGATGATGGCCAAACAGACTGTAAAACTATTAGAAATTTTCAATGAAGCCTTTCCTCTGGATGACCCTAAAAGAGCTTG
>JAKSAU010000698.1 GCA_022361535.1 Desulfobacterales bacterium | reverse complement strand
CTTACGGGTATTTTTCGGTCGTCATCTGTTATCCATACCCTGACAGTAGGATCTTTACTTTTTTTAAACACCCCTGAAAAATGTGTGACATAAGGTTCCACGACAATCGTATCGTAGGAGCCGGATTTCATGGTGATTTTTTCCCTGCCCAGGATATTGCCTTTCTGGACAAACGCCTTTTTTCCGTCTGTGATGGGAAAAGAAATCGTCCTGCCGGAGGTAAGGTTGAAAGACCGCATCTTAAAATAGGCTGATATGGGATCAAAGCAGTCTTCGGGAATGTCAATGGGATCACGCTTTTTTTTAAAATTCGAATAGATGGCGGTTCCGTCCCCCGGGAACTTCACACGAATATCTTTCTTCTTTTTTCCTTTACCTGAGTACAGGTACCCAACAGAACCTGTAAACCCCTGATCCACAAATCCCTGTATATGGTCTCTGACCTTAAAAATCTTATCGATGAGTTTATTGGATTTTATTTCAAGTTCAAAGTGCCAGGCGGGCTTTCCTTTTTTTGATGTAAACGGGCGAACACGAACCACGGCTTTGGCAGCCTTGTACAGTTGCCACCGAACATCATAATGAACTTTCTCTCCCGGGCCAAAAGGAAGTGTTTGGGGTGCCTCTGTGGCGTTGGCTTGAATGTTACCCAAACAAAAGAAAAAACTGCCGGCAACCATGGTAAAAACTACGAGGTGCCGGCAGAATAAAGGCAAATAATATTTATTCCATGGACTCTGCAATGGAAACCGTCCGGTCTCCCATCATGTTGACATAGGAGGCCATTTCATTATCATACCAGCCATAGATGACCGCCTGGGTCACCTGGATGGAGCCCACATGATCTTTAATGCTCTCGAGCACCTCTTTGTCAATGCCCTGCATGTGCTCAAGGTTAATGGTAATGGCACCGGTCCGGGTATGGGTTTCGTGGCCTTCGATGACTGCTGCCGCTCTTGGCGTACCAATAATATCGGACGAAACATTTTGCTTGTTCGTATACACCAGGTACCCATTGGCCTGTTTCTCTGCCGTATCCTGGTAGATTTGGTTGATCAGGTCGCGGCGCACTGGTTTTTTATCCAGCTCTTCCTGGAGGTTAATCACAAGGATAATCAAAGAACCGGTGGATGTTGGAATGCGTACCGACTCGGCGATAAACCCTATGCTGCCCATCTCCGGGATAACCAGCTGAAGGGCTTTGGCCGCTCCTGTTGTGGTCAGAATAATATTATTCATGATGGACCGGTTTTTTCTCAAGTCGGTTTTGCCTGTGCCGGGCAGACGGTCCAGAACCTGCTGGGAACCTGTGGCCGCATGAACTGTGGCCATGGATGCGGACAATACCCGTTCAACACCAAAGGCATCTAGCAAAGGTTTGACCATATGGGACAGACAGGTAGTGGTACAGGATGCATTGGATATCAGGCAA
This sequence comes from Desulfobacterales bacterium, assembly GCA_022361535.1. The sequence goes on along the minus strand of JAKSAU010000698.1, from coordinate 6,456 downwards.
TGGCGCACAGGATCATAATCTTTGTCATTAATACCCATGACTGTTGTGACGGAGTCATCCGGCATAACCGCGCCCTGTTTGAGCTTAAAAGGCGCAGATGCAATTACTTTTTGGGCACCGGCTTCAATATGCCCCCGGATGGAACCCTTGGGGTCTCCTGCATCTACATTGGGGTCAAGGAATTGGCCAGTGGTATCCACAACGATCTCCACGTTGTTCTCAGCCCATTCAATATCTTTTGGATTCCGCATTTTTTTAAGAATCTTGACATTTACACCATTGACCTTGAAGGTTGAGGCATCTGCATCAACATCCGTGATCACCGGTTTGCCCTGATAACCGTGAAGAAAGGCTTCCAAGCGCCCATAAGAGGAGTCCCGCTCAATATAATGAATAAGGTCCTCCATTGAGGTACCAACCTCTCTGCCGACATTAATGACAATCTCATCAAAAAACTGTCTGCCGGCATGGTGCCACAAGGTCAGTTTTCCAATTCTCCCCAGCCCGTTAATCCCCAGTACCTTTGTCATTTTTTCTTCCCTTGATTTAAATATTCTTTAAATTATTAGTATTAAATAAATGAACTTTAGCTTAAGCAACTACTTTCATCTGCCCCTGGTAGACAGCTCCGTTATGACCGTCAATACTGATGAAGTCACCGGTATTCATGATCACCCCGTCCATTTCACAAATTCTGTCTTCCTCGTTGCAGATTAAATTTTCACATCCAACCACACAGGTTTTCCCTAAATTATAAGCCACAACTGCCGCATGGGAAGTCAGTCCTCCCCTGGCCGTCAAAATTCCGTCTGCTGCATCGATTTCCAGGATATCATCCGGAACAGTGTCGTTTCGAACCAGAATCAGACGGGCATCAGGATCCATTCTTCTGAATCCGTCAATCTCTTCCAGGGTAAAAACGATCCTGCCGCTCATGGCCCCGCCTGAAACCCCGATACCTTGTCCCAGATAATCTCTTTCAAGGGTTTCAGGGTCTGCATCAAATCGTTCGATTTTCTTCCTGTCCCTTAACGATAAATCCCGGGCCTGGAGGATAAATAAATCCTCGGGCTCTGTCCCCTGAAAGGTAAACTCGATCTCCTGCGGGTTCCAGCCCCCTTCATAGATCAACTGCTGGACAATGGTCCTCATTTTTTCAAAAATCTTTGGAAACCGTGTTTCCAAGCTTATTTTCGTATCCCGTTTTTCCAATTCCCTTTGGAGCTCGGAAATAGGAAGGGTTTTAACCAAACCGGATACCACATCTTCCCCTTGATTGCCAATGGTAAAATCCCCCCATAACCGGATGGTATCACCGGGCAACTTGGGGCTGTGGGTAAAAACTACACCGGACCCGGATTCCCTGGACCGGTTCCCGAAAACCATGGACTGAACAGTCACAGCTGTGCCCCAGTCATCAGAGATTCCCATGATCTTCCTATAATCCTGGGCACGCTTGGAGTTCCAGGATGAAAAGACCTTTTTAATGGCCAGAAAAAGTTGGTCCATGGGGGCTTCGATCAGTTCAATCCCCTCATCTACCAGCAATTCTTTATACGCCATGGCCACTTCACGCATCTGATCACCGGTAAAGTATCGTTTAAACGTTATACCGGCCCGTTCCTTAAACTGTTTGATGATCGCATCAAACCGGTCCCGCTGTATACCGTAAACCATACCATAGGCTTGGATAAACCTGCGGTAGGAGTCCCAGGCAAACCAAGGGTTGCCTGATTTTTCAGCAAGGCTTGCGGCAATCTCTTCATTGATGCCCACATTTAAAAAGGAGTCTAGCATCCCGGGTTGGGAAATGGATGATCCTGACCTCACAGACAAGAGCAATGGGTTTTCAGGATCCCCGAACTTAAATCCGGTTGCCTGCTCAAGCTGTTCCAGCATATGGGTGACCAATTGTCTGAAATTAACAGAAGCCGGGATATACCCGTCAATTAGATCCAGGCATTTGAACACTTCCGTAGTAATGATAAACCCGTTGGGCACTTCCACACCCAAGTGCTTGAGCTTGATCAGGTTCAGCCCTTTGTTGCCAAGGTATATGATATTGTGGCTGAACAGTTCCTGAGCATCAATACTGGACACGGCAGCCTTGGGATCGTAGTTAAGCAGGGCGGACAATTCATCCTGAGATAGCCGCTCGGACTGTCTGAACAAGGTATTGAGAACCCGGTTTAAAAAGACATCCATCTGCTGCAGTCCAAGGGACGTAGCGATTCGATCCCTGAAAAAGATATCTGCCACCCGCTGGTCCAGTTTTTTGGCCATTTTTACAGCAGCCGGTGTATTGGCATCTTTGGCAGGGTCATAGCCTTTGGGCAGATACTTTTCCAGGATTTTATCACTGCCAAGCCGTGCATCAAGGTTTACCAGGTTCAATGAGTGAAGGTTATTGAAATGGTCGTTTACGGCATCAGCCACAGCCTTTGTAAATCCCTTGAAAATATCCAGGTACTGGGTAAAGGAGCAGGTGGTGATATTAATGGAATACTTTAAGAACTCCATTTGGGTATCCAGCTTGTTGGATACAATCCCGTCCAGGGCTAAAGCCTGGCGGAACAGCTTTAATATCCCAAAGATCTTCACAAAGGTAGGCTTGGTGATCAAGCGCAGGTCAATGCTGTTGATCAAGTCCTCAAAAAGGACATTGACCACACTTTCTATTCTCAGGGTCAGTCCCAGGGCGTCAAACTTGGCTTCGCTGTAAGATCCGTACATAGATGGAATATCAACGGCAAAATGCCGTTTATGGTATATGGATTCATTTACCGGATACTGCTCTTCAGACAGGATGATCTCCTTGAGTTCCGTCATATACGCAAGAAGTGCCCCGATCCTGGTTTCAAGATCCGTCTCTTCCAGGGCCAGGATGACATCCTGAGGATCAGGCAGGCCTTGTGCCTTGTGAGCGTCCAGATACGCAGATAAATCCAGGTTATCTGTCCCATATTTTTCATTGAGCAGTTTATAGAAATTAAGTATCAACTTAGATCGGGTTCGGTCCAAATCCGTTACCCCATCAACCTTGTCCACGATCCGGTCCAGTTCCTCCTGGGGGGTGACCAGAAAATCGGACGGTGTTTCAAGCTTTTTATAAGCCAGGGCTTGGAACACAGCATTGGGCCCATCAATAAAACGGCCTTCGGTTTCGATTTCCGCATAAATGGAAGGGGGCACATAGGGTTCCAACGGTTTTTTATCCCTGGTCTTCCAGAACATCATGACTTCCTGGATAAACTCCACAATCCTGGAGGAGCTTTCAACATGGCACTGCTTTCGTAAAAAATGGACCAGCCGGTCCCTCCTAAAACAGGCCTCATCCAGCTCGGTAGAAATATCGCGCAGTTCACCCTCTGCCCCTATTTCGTTAAAAAAGGCCGGCAGCAGGCGTGAAAGCTGTTTGACCAGGTTATACACCGGTACAATGTCCGCGTTGAGAAATTTGGTGATATCCCTTGGGAAAAGATCCGTATCCCGGATAAACACTCCACCAACTGCCAATGAGGTAATAAGTGCAGACAACAAGCGTTTTGATTTATTGGGATGCTTGCCTACCAAATTTAAAAAGACCCGGATGTTTTTCACATGGGCCATATTGCCTTTGATCTGCCAGTCGTCTCCGGTTCCCCGGATCATGGGGAACTGGAACCCATGGTCTACAGACCGGTCGATAAAATGGTTAATCAGTTCTATTTCATCGGTTTTGTATACGGCATCACCGATTTTGTGGATGCACTCAAGAACTGTCCCTGGATACCGGCCCTTGTGTTCTTTGAGCAGTGCAAAAGTCTGGTCAACAATAGGAATATCCTTTTTATAATCCCGTTCTCCGATGAGGCGGATCAGGGTCCTGTGAATATCGCCCAAAGCCTCCCTGTGGATCATGGATAACCCGGGTGCATGGATAATATAAAATAAAAAGGTAAGCTTAAAATATTTGCCATAAGTCCGGCCCCCTGTAAGGGACAAGATCTTTCTGGGCATATCACGGAACCGCTTGACAAAATCCCTGTGGCCGGTAAGCGTTACAAGGCAGGATGTAGTTTTAAAGCTGTCCAGGCCCGGAGCTTCGATCTCTTTTAGGTTTACCTGCCATTCTTTTACCCGATCATGGGAGACTTGGCTTAAAAGGTCCATCATCTCATCACTCAGGCGCCACTCATCTATGTTTTCCTTCATCCAGGCGGCTGGATCGTCCTGGGAAAGCCAAAAGTTAAAAGAGGTCTTAAAAAACCGGACCAAAAAAGTATTTAAAGGCAAAACAAGTGCTTTTTCTTCCAAGCCAGTTTCTTGCTCGATCATATGGCTTGCCATACGGTCAGGCTGATAATAAGAGGAAACAAAATAGAAAAAGTCCTCAGGCTCAAGGGATAAAATCCAATTTATTTCCTTTATCATAGTGGGTTCAAAGGTTTTAAGTCCTTCTTTGCCTGCCTTGGCAATATGATGCATGACCAGCATGAGGTTGTCTGCGGCACTTGTTTTTACCTCAGGATCAGACACGGATTCAAAAGCCGTTATAAAAATGTCACTGAACAGTTCCAGGGCCTTGCGTCCATTCTTTTCAGAGCTGTAAAGATGGAAATAGTGAAGGGAGAAGTGCCGGGACTCACTTACAATAAATCCCCAGTTCCTGTAGGGGTGGGACAATTCTTTTAAAAAGGTTTCCAGACGGTTGATGATGCCCACATATCCGTCGAAAAACGTTAAAAGCAACTCGTACTGTTCATCTATTGAGACCTCTGCCCGGGTATCTGAAAGGTTAACTTCAAGGGCTTTTGACTTCACTGTTTCCTCTCTTTTGCCATGTAGAATCTTTGAGGTTGATATCAAGCTGTCAGTCTACCATGTTGCAGGTCATTTGTAACCTAAGTTTTGGGTTAGGAACCGGCCAAGACACACTCATCCCTGAAACGGCTGCTGTAATTTCCAATAAATACACCTAAAGCCGTTCTCCCGTGACGAACGAGCCAATACCTGAAGATGAGTTGACTCTTGATTAATAAATACGGTTTCTTGAATTTTTAGAATACTTTATGGTATTGTTTTCCGCGATGTTGCTTGGGGGAGAGCCCCCGTTAATCCTGACCTACAACTTGAGGATATTCACATGCTGTCCAAGCTCAACAACATGGCCATACGGCCAAAGCTGGTCTTAGCCTTTATTCTGACCGGAATTCTTCCCCTTATCATTACCGGGTATTACGGATCTATCCTGGCTACAAAAGCCATGATGGATAAATCATTCGACCAGATGAGTGCTGTCCAGACAATACGGACCAGCCAGATTGAATCCATATTCAATGAGCGGTTCATGGATCTAAAGCGACTGGCCAAAAGTAACCAGATCCTGCAACTAAGCCAAAATTTAGTCCGCTACCATGACCAAAAAGGAGTGTCTTCGGATTTCATCAATCGTGTGTATAAATCCACCATCAATGAAAACATAAATCATCTGCAGCGGTTTGCTGATGCCTTTGGCTGCGATGATGTGCTTATTATCGGCAGGGATTACGGAAGAATCCTTTTCTCCTTAGCCAACCAGAAAATTGTTGGAGAACGGCTCAATCAATCTGCCTGGTCCGCTACTAATCTTTCTTTGGCCTATAAATATGTGCTGACCACGGATAAGGGAGCCGTCATAGATTTTGCACCGTTTGAACCGGATAAAAATGAGGAAACAGCCTTTTTCTCAGAACCGGTCATTGATGCTGACGGCCGAATTGTATCTATTATTATTGTTAAATTGACCCCTCAGTTCATCGCCAAATTCATGGAATCCAGGAAAGGAATGGGAGAAACCGGGGAGTCCTACCTTCTCAGCTATGACCGATTGGAAAAACGCTTCGAATTAAGAAGTGATGTCAAAACCTTGGGAGATGGTGCCTATATTCTAGGGTTCAGCCTGGACCGGACCCTGGCTTATTGGCAAGACGCTATTGAAGGAGGATACGAAGGCGGATCTGATATTTATATTGATTCTGCCGGAAATACCGTCCTGGCAGCCTATAACAAATTGGATATCCATGGCCTGAACTGGTACCTGATTTCAAAAATAGATAAATATGAAATAGAAGAAAGTGTCCGCAAAATTCTTGGCAAGACCATGGGACTTTCCGTAGTTCTCATAGCCGTCATTGGTATTTTTGCCTATCTTCTATCCCGCACCATTGCCAAGCCGATTATTAAAGGAGTGGAGTTTGCTCAAGCCATTGCAAAGGGAAATTTTTCCACCTCCATAGAAATCCGCCAGCGCGATGAACTTGGAAAGCTGGCAGGTGCCTTGAACCATATGGCCACCACCCTTAAAGAGTCAGACTGGCTCAACCAGGGTAAAGAAGGGCTGGAAAATGCCCTGCGAGGCGAATTAAATGAACGGGAGTTGGGCCGGCGGTTTATCTCCTTTGTCTGCCAGCATGTGGGATCAGACATGGGTGCACT
>JAKSAU010001065.1 GCA_022361535.1 Desulfobacterales bacterium | reverse complement strand
ATCCATCGCACCCCCACGTAATGGACAGTGCGGAGCTATTCCCTAAAAATCAAGAGGGCTCTTAGTTTCCTTAATAGTCCTTGACCTCACCGTATGGGTATAAATCATGGTGGTTCTAAGATCACTGTGGCCGAGAAGCTCTTGGATGGTTCTGATATCATAACCTTAAAGGTCACACGTAATTTGCCTGGAGTAAATGACTGGCGAAACTGTGACGGAAGGTATGAGCGGTTGCCCGCTTGGTCAACTGAGTCCTGTTCACAATGGATTCAAACATAAACACACCGGCCGTTTCCTCTTCAAGGTCCTGCCGGTGTATTTTCCTTACAATTTCAAACTGCCGGTTTATCTCCGGTATGATCGTTAAAGGCAAAGGCACGGTCCGGTCTTTTTTACCTTTGCCGTCATGAATTGTTAACACCCCCATATCCAGATTAAAATTATTAATCCTTATGTTCATACATTCGCCAAGCCTCAGCCCGCATCCGTAAAGGAATTTTACCACAAGGCTGTAAGGGTATCTTAATTTATCAATAATCCTGTCAATCTCAGTACGGGACAGGACCACAGGGATATACGGTTTTCTTTTAGCCCTGACCACCCCCTCCACCTTGCCGAACTCTTCTCCAAGGATGTGCCGAAAGAAAAACAATAATGCATTAAAGGCCTGGTTCTGGGAAGACGCTGACACCTTTTGTTCCACTGCCAGAAAGGTTAAAAAATCTTTAACATCATCCACTGAAAGGCCCTCAGGTGATTTACCTTTTAAAAACTGCTGAAATTTTCTAACCCAGTTACGGTAGGCCTTAAGTGTTTTTGGAGAATAATGCCTGACCTTGATCTCATTGGCCAGGTTTTCATACACCGGTTCCCATGCCTCATGAAGGCCTTTGCTGCCGGATGAATATGAAGCGGTTTTCTCCCTTATAAGCTCAACTGCCGGTTGATGTTCAAGCCATCCCGGACGGATGGCATACATATCATAATACACGAGCACACTGTGATAGGCCTGTTTCTGAAATGGTTCTGGCTGATTTTTCTCTCTCAGCTTGTTGATGAAATCAGGAAGGCTGTCAGGATTCCGGGGCTCTTTTTTATACTTCTCACAAAAATCAAGGTAAAACCTGAGCCATTTCCGGTAAAAACCATGAAGATCCGGAGAAATACTCCTCGTAATTAATTACTCGTCAAACGACTTTAACAACTCTTATCGTATTTTTCTCATCATGATATCCAACTGAAGATATCATCCAAATATGAATGATATGCTGTTAAAAAATAAAATAATTTATCGATTCTGTCAGATATCAATCATTTTTTAACGTTATCCGAATCCGGATATATCAGCTATACGGGTTCGGTCAATTCCTTGTTGAACACAACTGTACTTGCCATTTCCAAAGAGGT
>JAKSAU010001268.1 GCA_022361535.1 Desulfobacterales bacterium | reverse complement strand
GCGGAATGCTTTGCTTTGAATGCCCTCCCCCAGTGCTTGAATGAGCAGCATAACCGTGATAAAAATAAGGACTTTTATACCTTTTCTGTATAACCTGCTTGCAAAAAACAGCACCAATATCAATCCATAGTAGTACATGAACAGACCTGTGCTATCGACCATAAAAGTAAATACGGTGAAAAAGACAACCAGGATAAACTTCATTCTGGGGTCAAGCTCTTGAAACAGATTACCCCGTTTGCCCGTTAAATCCATGCCTACACAACGCCTGCTTTTTTAAAGTGCTTTTTAAGCAGTGCTTTGCCGATGAAGGCGCCTATGATAGAGCATACGATGGTTGCAGCCACTGCGACCAGGAACAGCGGGCCTGCGAGAACAGCTTTAATATTGGCATACATCTCTATATAGCTTTCTTTTAGGTATAGACTAATATCGGCAAACAGGAGCAGCGGCGTGTATATGGCCAAAAACCATGCGGTAATCTGTATGGTAAAGCACGTGGCCATGGTCCTGAACTTCTTTCTGTCCAGTTTCTGCCAAACTATTTCGGCGATGATTCCGCCTGCAACAATCAGTATGGACACCATCCAGGCCGTCATCATAAGTATCAGTGCCTGTATAATGCTGAAGATCAATACAACCCACTTTTTGTTTACCTTTGTATACAGCAGTATGAAAATCGTTCCCCAAAACAGAGCGCAGGTTGCCTGCATAAAGATTCCTCCGTAAACCGGAAACAGCAGGCCTATGGGCATACCTATTGCACTGTAGATGACGAAAACCAGTACGACGAACAGCGCTATGGTAACATAATCCCTTACCGTCAGCTTTTCTTTACCTTTTTCTTTGTTGACTGCCTGCACTTGTTTCTCCATGATTTCCCTCCAATATATGTTTAGATACTCCAGCCTTCCGCTGTTTTTCTGATCTCAATGAACGTCCTATACACACCGTCTCTTTTCATCAGATCGTCATGCTTGCCCTGCTCATGAACCCGGCCGTCTTTCATGACAATGATGTTATCGGCATTCCTGACCGTTGAGAGCTTATGGGCGATGGTGATCACCGTTTTGCCTTGGGTTAACTCATTGATGGCACCCTGTATGAAGTGTTCGTTTTCCGGGTCAATGCTTGCCGTCGCCTCATCGAGCAGCACGATGGGAGCATCTTT
>JAKSAU010001146.1 GCA_022361535.1 Desulfobacterales bacterium | reverse complement strand
GTATGTTTCATTGTTTTGAATGATACAATTTTCAATTAAAGGGGATCCGTATTGAACAATGTATATGCCTGCCTGGCTGCTGTACTTTATGGTAGAGTTTTTGATTGTAGGGTTAGATTTATAAATATATAAACTTCCGCTGCCATGAGCGGCATATGATATGTCGCAATAATCCAATATTGTTAAACTGTTACTGGCGGTATCACCAAATAATATTCCTGACCAATTTCCTGGTGTCGGGGTAGCAGCACTTGAAGTGAAAGTGATTCTCGAGTCAGATGTTCCTTGTGCAATCAGGGCGCCTGGATCACCGGAATAGTAACCTATTGACAAGGATTTGTTTGTGTCGAATTTTACCTCAACACCGGGTTCAATAGTCAGAGTGGTGACCCCATCATCACCATCTGTACCTTGGACACGAATACTGGTTGTAACGGTATACGGGCTGCCTGCAAGTGTCCAGCTAGTATCCGTTGTAATATCACTGCTGACAGTTGTCGCTGCTGCACAGATACTGGGCAGGGTCAGGATCAAAAAAAGAATTAGAAACAGGGTTCGGAGGAGTGCTGATTTATAAACGTTGTTAAAGATGGCGGGTGTCATAGTGTCCTCGTTTATTGGGCGTTTTTTTTGCTGCAGGGTTCGCATTGGCCGGAGGTTTTAGTGCGCTGGGATTTGGACCGGTTGGCAAGCAGGTGGCTGGTCATAAATTTATCATAAGCGCTTTGGCCGCCTGTAAGCGTATATATTTTGTGGCGGAACGGTTTTGGGAACCGCTCTTTTATATCTTCATAGTTCTGGCCGGTTTCATTGAATATTATGATGGCTGAGGTTTCTTTTAGTTTGTGTGATCTTAATGCAGGGACAATGGGGTCTTCTTTTTTTTCAGCCGGATTTACAGGTTTTATAGCAACGGCTTGGGGGATTTGATGTGTTTTACCCGGCTTTTCAGAAAAATCCAGGATGAGCCAGTCTTCTTTGCTCTGTCCTGAAAATAAGGCTTTGGGCGTGATGGTATTCATCTGCCGGATGGAAAAAGGATTGCCTACTATGGGGCCTTGTTTGTGTTTCCAGGCTGAAAGGCCGCCTTCAAGAACAGATGCATTAAATCCTTTTTTGCTCAGGTCTTTTGCAAGAACAATCAGGTCTGTATGGGCCACGCCTTGGTGGATAAGCACCATGGGTCCTGTTTTTAAAAAGGTTTTGGTTTTGATCAGGGAGGCCGGGATGTTCAAAGATCCCGGGATTTTGAACTGGCTGAATTCTTTTTTAGGCCTGATATCCACCATAAAGGGGGATTTGTTTTGTCTGACTTGCTGAATCAATGTGGTCACAGGCATCAAAAGGGATAATTCTTTATCTTGCTGCTGACTGGCAGACAAAGGGCTTTGCAAACAAAAGATAAATGCAAGGGCCGGGATGATCATATGCAATATTGTTTTCATGGGGTCATATCCGGTTTAATTTATTTTCTTTGATGATTGAATTTAGAATGCCCTGGTTTCTGATGATGTCCTGGTTTTTCAGGCAGAACAAAATCCAGTGTTTTATTTGATTTTACTTTTATTGCCTCAGATCGGAACAGGCGTCCGCGGTAGATGGTCTCGGCTTTAAACTTTGCCCTTGGCACTTCAAAAGAAACCTGGCCCTTATGGTCTGTTTTACCCCACAATCCTGTGTATTCATCGTCTTTGGTGAGTAAAATGATTTTAGTACCGGATATTGGGGTGTGATCTTTTTTGAGCAGGTTCAGGGTCAAGGTGCCGCCGCCGGTATTAAAATCAACATCATTGGTTTTGTTCTCTTTAATCGTTATAGGATCGCTCCAGAATTGGCAGCCTGAGACATCTGCCTGGAATTTTGCTTCCAGGCCTGCAGGCAGGGTAAATACAACATTCCCGGATGCATCAGTTATACCGCTGCTGCCAAGGTAATGGCCTGTTTTTGAAAACAGGTAGACAATTGTATCGGCAACAGGAGCATTTCGGGTTGACAGGGCAACCCGGACATCCTGATGGGGTATTTCCATGGATGCTGTCAGGGTGTCAGGTAATGTTACAGGATCGCTGAAATATTCCTGGTTCATGTAATCCAGGCGGAACATGTAGGTTCCGTCAAGCAGATCAAAAAAGGCTTGGCCGTGAGTGTTTGTGGCTGAGGACAATCCCGTATCTGATTTGTCTGCTGTGAGCACATGGACTTTTGCACCCTGTATAGGCTGGCCCGATGACTTAAGAGCAGTAAACTCAAGCATGCCGTCTCCTACTGCAATATGGACGGGCATTGAAATGCCCCGTGGCAGTGTGACTCGCCTGCTTTGGAACAGGTTGTCTCCATATTCCGCTTTAAAGATATACCTGCCTGCCGGGATGTTGAATTTGGCAAGACCATTTGTTTTGGTATGTCCGGAAACGTCAAGGTCGGTTCCGGCACCTGAGAATACATGGACCAAAGTATCTTCCATGAGTTGGCCGCTGCCGGTTACAAATACCTTGGCCCGGGCCATGGGGATTTTGATCCGGGTATCCTTACTGGTGAATGTCCGGGACCAGTATTGGCGGCCAAGGAGTTCCGCCTTTACTTTAAATGCCCTGTCAGGCAGAGAATATACGGCATGGCCGTTTTCATCGGTTACAGCGGACTGGTCAACAGATGCACCGTCTGGAGTAAAAAGGCTGGTCTGGATATCTGCCATAGGGGTTTTGTTCTTCCTGAACTTACCCTTTACAGTGACAATGACATCTTTATGGTCCAAAGTAAGGTCAAGTGCTGTATCTTCCAGAACAGTTGCTGTTTCCGTCCAAAAGCAGTATCCCAGGTAATCAGCCCTGACAGTGTAATCGCCATCAGTCAGTTCAAATTCAACCTGGCCGTTTTCGTTGGTAATGGCAGACTCGCCAAGATAGGTGCCGTCCGGGTTGTAAAGATATAGTTTAATATCCGCAATGGGTTCAAAGCTGTCTTTTTGGAGGGTCACAGTAAGCAGACCGCCGCCGGCATCGTATGTAATCTGGTTTGTCCCACCGCTTTGTACCTGGGTGGGATCAGTCCAATATTGGTTGCCCAGTACGTCTGCCATAAAGGTATAGATTTCCCCTGCAGGCAGCTCAAAGGTGACCAGTCCGTTGTCGTCAGTGATCTGTGTCTGGCCCAGGTATTCGCCTGATTGAGAAAACAGGTATACATTATAGCCTGCTACCGGACCGTTTGCAGAAGAGATGGTCAGTTCAACCGTTTCAACAGGGATTTCCATACGGGTATACATGGTGTCGGGCAGCAGGACTTCATCAGACCAGAACCGTGATCCCAGGTATTCTACTTTGTATTGGTAGGTGCCGGCGCGGATGTCATCCGGGTCAAATTCTGCAATTCCCTGGTCATTGGTTGTTGTTTTCAGTTTCCATTTACCAAACCCAAAGGACCTACCTTTCTTTTTCAGGTGAACCTTGGCATCTGAAATAGGTGCACCTTTATCGGTCACAACTTCCAGGGTCACCATGTCCAGCCCCACGATATACTCCCGGGTTTCCACAGAAGAGGTGTTGCCCAGGGCGTCCATGGCCACGCATTTTAATGTGGCAGAGGAGGTCAGTTCAATCGGGTCAATGTATTGGGTTGAGCCTTGACCCGGAGTTGAACCGTCAAGGCTGTAATAGATGGTTGCAGCTTCGTCAGTGGAAACTTCAATAGAAACCAGGCCTTGATACTCTCCTGCCTCCGGGGAAATAGCTAAAACCGGCGGGGTCCGGTCTATGGTTATGCTGACCGGGGCATAGTGGGTGTATATGGAACCTTCATCATAAATCTGGGCGTAGATGTAATACGTCCCGTCTGACAGGCCTGAAATGTCCCAGGTAAAAGTATCCTGGTCGCCCTCTTCATCCTCCTGCAGATTCTCTGCGATCAGTATGCCGTCTTCTCCTTGTGCATCTGTGTCATAGTAAAGGGCAATTACCGCGCTGCTGTCCGGATCTTCATCTGTCCATTGGATATCAAGGGTTGAACTGTTTGTGGCGACACTTTCAAAGGGTTGGGTGATTTCTATGACAGGTGCCTGGTTTACATAGTCTGTTTTAATGAAAAAAGAAGATACTTCTGTCCATGAACTTGTTACTCCATGCTCGTCCAACGCTCTAGCCCGCCAAAAGTACCAGGTATTGTTATCCAGCTCAAAGGGGACAGTCCAGTCAGGTGTAGTTGAGGTTTCCTGGTAAACAAACCGGGTTAAAGATTCATTTGAGTAGATCTCAAACTGGTATTCAAGTGTATCCTGGTCCGGGTCGTTGGCCCGGTGCATGGAAAGTACCGGGGTGCGGGTGTCGGTCCAGGCGCCTGCACCGGGGTTTTTAATGGTCGGGGTGTCAGGGGCGTCATTGATTTGATTAACAAAAAACCGGCTGGAGGCCCATTGGCTTTGAGCACTGCCGTCTGTGGCAATAACCCGCCAATAGTATTGAGTGTTTTCTTTTAACCCTGATACTTGCCAGGATGTGGTGTCATATCCTTCGGAAACAAGATCTGAGGTCTGTTTATCCTGTGAGTCAAACCGGTCACTTGTATCTATTTCAAATATGTATGAAACCGGGTCCTGGTCTAAATCCTGGACATTTGTGACGGTCAAAAGGATATCTGTGTATTCGACTTCTTCTGAGCTGTCCGGAGTCAGGTTGGATGGTGTTCGGGGGGCCTGGTTTTGTGTGTCCGCATAAAAGGTTAGGACCGCTGTTGCTGTGGTACCTCCGTTGCCGTCATCTGCGGTAACCTGCCAAAAATAAGAGGTTTGATCCTCAAGTTCAATGGGAACAGTCCATGAGGTGGTAGTACCCTCCCCTTGGCTTACAGGACCGGAAGAGGCCACCTGTGTCTGAAGGGTATCGTCAGAGAACAGGTCGAACGTATAGGTAACCACATCATAGTCAGCATCTGTACTGTTCATGACTGAAAGTGACGGGCTCAGACTGTCTACACCGGCATTGTCCAGGGGGGATGCGGCTGTAAAAGCTGATGGCGGATCGTTTTCTTTATTAACAAAAAAATCATAATAGGCCCACAGGCTTGAACCTTCTTCGTCGCCTGACCTGACCCGCCAGTAATAACGGGTGTTGTCTTCAAGGTCTACGGGCACCTGCCAGCTGGTGGTGGTATCAGACCTTGGCACGATGGTGTCACCTGTATCTGCAACCCAGTTGTAGATCCTGAACTTGCTTGGGGTCCGGGTCAAGGCAACCCGGTCCTGGCTTGCCACAGGCTGGGTCATTTGTTCATCTTCGTATATTTCAAAGGCATAGTCGATATCATCCCCCTGGCTGTCCGAACTGTTTTCAACCACCAGTTCAGGTGTTGAATCCTCAACCGGAATGTTGGGATGGGGGTAAAGAGGGTCGGGCACGGTTGGTGCGGATTCGTCCAGGATTGGATTGGTCTGGTCTTCAAATTCTTCGAGATCTGTGATGCCGTCCTGGTCAAAGTCTCCGGTGCCGTCACGGTCAAGGTCCTGGAAATGAGTCATTTCCCAGTCGTCTGTCATACCGTCCATGTCTGAGTCATTGGCATCAAAAACGATGATTGTGATTTGCTGTTCGGATGACAGTGTACCGTCTGATGCAGTAAAGGTGATGGTGTATATACCCTTTTGGCCGTCCAAAGGTGTCCAGTCAAAAATGCCTGTGCCGTCCCCGTTATCTGAAAAGAACGCACCTGCAGGAAGAGGGGCTGCGCTCAGGGCAGGTATGGTGCCGTTGGGATCGCTTGCCTCTACAAGAAAAGAGACCTGTTGGTTTTCCAGTGTTGTTTTATCTGAAATATACTGGAGGACAGGCGCTTGAGGGGATGCGGATATGGCATTGAACACCAGGGTGTAGGATGCTGTGGTATTTACATCAAAGAGATTAACAAAGTGGCTCCATTCATGGGTATCACTGTCCTGAACCTTTGAAAGCCATGCATTGTCCAAGCTGACTTCTTTACCGTCTGACCGGATAACCCTATCAAGGTATTTGGCACCGGCATGTGGATCAGGAAGGTTGATATAAATAAAGCCAGATACAGGAGAGGTCTCAAGGGTGTAATGGGATTCATCCCCAATATTTTCTTTGAATGTCAGGGTTGAATCTGCAGAACCGTCACTAACTTGAGTTTCCGTATTGTCGGATTCATAGACGGTGAACAGATTATCTGCCTGGCTTAAGAAATCTCTTATTGCGTCTCTGCCCGGCAGATCTACCAGCACATCGCGGACCAGGGTGTGGGTGTTTACGTCTGTGATCAGGGAGGTCAGCTCACCACCCAATTCATCGGCATGGGTGAAGCTTGCGTCAAACGCAACAAATTTACCGGACAGGCTACAGGTCATTATCCACCTTGCCACGGCAGCAGAATTGGGTTCAATTGTTCCAAAATCCACCAGCAGGCTTTCGGTCTTCTCTTCTCCGTTAACTTCACTGCCGGTAATGGTAAAATTGATGAGAAGGCCTTGTTCGTTATCTACGATTTTTGGTTGGGCTGAATCTATTTTAAGTTCCTGGGCCTGGCCTGATCCCGCATTCTGGACCCTGACGCCAAGGGAGAAAGGCGTTGAGGCCTCGATTTCCTGGGTAAAGGGATCATCACCATATACCTGCTCCGGCAGAAAATAGTCCAGGGTGATTTCCGGCATGGGTTTGACAAAAATATAATCCGGTGACACCTCAATAGTGTTTTCTTCCCCGCCAATAGTGTAGGTAAGGGTGGCACCAACGTTGTACCGGGTTCCCGAGGACAGGCCGTTTGAGGCCCCGGGAGCCGGGATAATCAGCCAGTGGATATCAGAAGAGGAATCAGCCGGTACCTGGCCTGAGCCTGATACATCATCGATATTGGTCATTTCATCAAGGCGGATAAAGAACGATGCATCAGTGTCATCAGGTTCTGTGCTGATCTCAACATATTCACCGTCTTCATTTGTTGCCCAGACATCCACATTGATATTTTCCAGGGCAGCATGGGTCAGGCCGTTGTTGATGCGCATGTGAGCATCAAATGCCTGTCGTTCAAGGGTCAGTTCCTGGCTGATCTCAATCTGGACCGCAGCGCAAACAGAATCGTCTTCAGCGAAAGCCGGAGATAAACAAAAAAGTAAACATGCTGCGATGAAAAGGCTGTAAATAAGGGTAAGGTGTGTAGAATGGTGTCTCATACTTTAAGATTCCTTAAATCCTAAATTAGTGATTCATGCGTACGCTGATACCGTCTCCCTGGTACCTGAACCGTTGATATCCTTGCATGATCGAATCGTTTTGGCCGGATATGATATTCATGGCAATATAATCAGTAACTTGCGTGTCAAATATGTTTTCCTGGCAGTCTGCAAGTACCCACCTGTCATTCACAAAAACTTGTGCCCAATTATGGTAATCTTTAGTTTTTAAAATGCAGTTGCCAGTGCACCGGTACCCGCCGATGCCCCTTGCAGGAAGACCGTTGGCCCGGCATAGGGCAATGAAAAGAAACATGTATTCTGTGCAGTCCCCGGAACCGCTTTTTAGGGTATGCAGCGCACCTTTGCGATTTTTGATATAGCCTGAGTAGGTAATGTTGGAGGACACCCAGTTAAAGATAGCCCGGGCAGTTTCCATGGACTTCTTCTTCTTTAGCTCATTTGCCAATTTAACAATGTCGGAGTTGTTAGATTCAATGAACTGTTCTGGGGATAGATATGGTTCAAACGTATTGGTTTGTCCTTTTTCGGATGGGATATAATGTGTTGTATTTGCCGTTACCGTGATTTTACGGGTGGCGTAAGGTGGGATCAGCTCTATGGGGAATAGCAGGATCTGATTGCCAAGTTTATCTGTCTGCGTTTCAAAAGAGTGGGAGGATTCAAGTTTGTCTAAAGTTTGAATCCCGGTTGCAGGAACTGGAGTATAAGCCCAAAGCTTTGTGCCGGTGACAGGCTTGTTGGTTTTATTACGAATGGTAAATCCATATTTTACCTGCTTTGATGTTGTCTCAACTGGTGCGGAGTGGTTTTTAAGCCAGAGCACTCCAAGGCCTGAAAAGATAAAGACACAGGCAATCAGGGCTGACAGCCTAAAGTATTTGCTTTGAATAGGATGCATTTTGTTAAAATTTTTGTGACAACAGGTCAAGAATATAGTAGCCGACCAGCAGGGGCAGTATTTTGGTAATCAGACTGAACCCAATGGATGACGGTCAAACCCCTTGGAAGCAAAATATCTGATAAAAGATTCCTGCAACACACAGATAGGCCCCAAGCCTTAGCCCTGTTCTCAGCATAAAAGATTCCCCTCTAATGACAGCAGACAATGGAACGCCTGCCTAAAAAGATCCGGCTAATATTTTGAAATAACCGGAAAAAGAATTCACAAATTTTAATTTTTTACTGAAGCGGAGCCATCCTAAAACTTTGAAATATAAAAATCAATAAGGGAAACCCTTAATTTTTTAATTTTTTTGGAAAAAATATACTCAAATTGATATTTTATTCCTATGATGCTCATAAATAATTAGAATCAATCTGGCTATACCTGGACTATTTTTCTTTCCTGTTCAAAACCAAACACTGATGTGGTAGATTTGTCTGATATTCGTTTCCGTTAACTATCTTCGGAGATTTTATGAAAGACTTCATCAGACGATGTATCTGTTCACTTATATTGGTCATTGCCGTTTCAGGGGCAGTTCTCTTTACAGACATAATCAGCCATGCTGCAACTCCCAAACCATCTGCTCCTGTGCATGAGGATTTCCCGATCTACCCGGAAATCAAACCCAACGTGGACTTCTGGATAGATATCTTTACCAAGTATTCCAGGGCACAAGGGGTAGTTCATGATGTCCGCGATCTATCCAAGGTGTATGGAGTGATAAAACTGAATCCGGTAAACACAAGAAGAGCTGCCAAAGCCAACCGTAAAGTAAAAGAAAAGGCTTTAAAGCAATATAAGGCCACACTCCTGAAACTGGCCAAGGGCAAAACCCCGTCTACAAAACAGGAAAAAAAAGTGGCGGCACTGTTCGGGCCTAATCCAAAAGCAGACAAATTCAAACAGGCTGCCTACCGGTTAAGAGTTCAAACAGGTATAAAGAAGCATTTTATGGAAGGAGTCATCCGATCCGGAGCCTATCTGGAAGAGTTCAAACGGATTTTCAGATCATACGGCCTGCCTGAGGACATTGTTTACCTGCCCTGTGTAGAGTCCTCGTTTAATGTAGCTGCTTATTCAAAATTCGGGGCTGCCGGCGTCTGGCAGTTTACAAGGGGTACGGGTAAACAGTACATGGATATCGGTTATGTGGTTGATGAGCGTCGCGATCCGTTTATTGCCACCCACGGGGCTGCAAAACTGCTAAAGAAAAACTATGGGGCGTTGAAAAACTGGCCAATGGCCCTTACTGCATATAACCATGGCCTCAATGGTATGAAACGGGCCAAAAAGAAACACAAAACCTATCCTAATATCTACAAATACTATCGCAGCAGATCCTTTAAATTTGCCTCTCGAAATTTTTACTCCGAATTCCTGGCAGCCAAACAAGTCGCCAAAAACTACACCCATTATTATGGCAAAATTGTTCTGGACAGGCCTGTTAGCTATACCCGTTATACAGTAAAAGGCTATGTCCCTGCTGTCGACCTTGCCCGGGATTTAAACCTGAACATAAAAACGTTGCAGGCCATGAATCCGGCATTACGAAAGCCTGTATTTGACGGCAGAAAATATATCCCCAAAGGGTTTGAAATAAAACTGCCACAAAAAGTTGGGTTAGACACGGTTTCTCAGACAGCAGCATCTTTATACAGAAAAAAACAAAAACCAAGCAAATTCCACCGGGTACAAAAGGGGGATACTGCCGGAAGTATAGCCCGGACTCATAAAGTCCCGTTAAAAGATTTGATCATGGCCAACGGCCTTGGCCGGCGAGCCACCATCTACATTGGCCAAACTCTAAGGATTCCCGGCACCGAAGAGCGCATACCTGTGAAAACAGCAATTGCAAAGGCAGACACTGCCAAGCCCGCTAAAAAAATAAAACCACCACCCAAAAATGAAGAAAAAGTCCCACCTAAAAAACAGGAACTGACAGCTTCAATCCCGAAAAAGGAGGAACCAAAGAAGGTTGTGGTAAAAGAATCGCCGGCAGCCCCCCCAGTTGAATCAATACAAGAAAAACCAAAAACTGTAACGGACAAACAGGTCCCGGATGCAGAAATACAAGCTAAACCTGTCCCGGCTGCCCCGCAGACAAACCTGAGGATTGTAACGGCAGATCTAAAAATTCAGAAAACGGTTCAAAATGGCAAAACAGGTATTATTCATGTTGCTCCGGAAGAAACGTTAGGGCATTATGCAGACTGGCTGGGTATTGCCACCCAGAAGATTCGAAACCTGAACAAGCTGAGATTCGGCCGCGCGATATCCATTGGGCAGAATATCAAAATTCCTTCACCCCAAGACGGCTTTGAACATTTTGAGGAACAACGGTATGAATTTCATCAGGAGATTCTTGAAGATTTTTTTGATTCTTTTTTTGTTTCCGGTACCCAAACCTATGAAGTTAAGTCCGGGGACACGGTTTGGCTGCTCTGTATCAATGAATTGGAGATTCCTTTATGGCTGCTGCAAAAATATAACCCAACCGTGGATTTCAATAAACTTCAGCCGGGCCAGACCCTGATCTATCCGCTGTTGACCCCCACCGGGAATCTTCCGGATGCATTACAAAGCCCGCACAATGGAATGTAATTACCTTTCTACAGATTGTGCTTTTTCTTTAAGCCCCTGAATTGGTCATAGCTTAAACCTAAAAAAGTTGCGGCGCGTTTCTGGTTAAAACGCGCCTGGCTCAGGGCATTGGAAATCCTGTGCCGTTCCAGGGTAAGTACGGCTTCTTTTAAAGGCTGCTCGGCCAGTTTCCTGACAGGCAGTCCGCTATCGATGTCATTCGAGACTTGAGAATCAGGAACAGGTTCGGCATTTTCCAAAGTGTCCTGCTTCGCAGTCCTGCCAGGTCCGGGCAGAGGATCATAGGGTGATGAGAAAGGATCAAAAGAAATCTGAGTAATTCTATGACTGTGGCTTTTATACACTGCCCGTTCAACCACATTTTTCAATTCCCTGACATTGCCGGGCCAATGATAAGACTCCAGTGAAGAAATAGCCGCATCATCCAATTCCGGGACCTGTTCCCAGCCCAGCTCAAAAGCCATTCTGCCTGCAAAATGATTTGCCAGAAGCAGGATATCTCCTTTTCGTACCCTTAATGGAGGCACATAAATTACTTCAAAAGAAAGGCGGTCCAGAAGGTCCTGCTTAAACTGGCCTTGTTCTGCCATTAAAGACAGATCTACATTGGCGGCTGCTACCATACGGACATCCACCTGCACGGGGCGTGATGCTCCGACCCGTTCAAAGCTTCCGTATTCAACCACCCGAAGGATTTTCTCCTGGACTTCCATGGGGATATTGCCGATCTCATCCAGGAACAGGGTACCGTCGGCAGCCTGTTCAAACCGTCCGATCTGCCGTGTACCGGCTCCGGTAAACGCCCCTTTTTCGTATCCGAACAGTTCAGATCCGATAAGTGTTGGGGTCAAGGCTGCACAATTCAGGGTAACCAAGGGCTTTTGCCACCTTTTGGATAAGAAGTGAAGCCGGGCCGCAGCAAGCTCCTTACCTGTACCTCGTTCTCCTAATATAAGTACCGGGCGGTCAATGGGTGCTACCCGGGAAATCTGTTCCTGAAATGTCAAAAAAGCTTCGGACTGCCCAAGGGCTTCGGACATGGAAACCGGTTTGACCTCAGCATCCAGTGAATTAGTATAGACCATTTAAACCTCTTAGTTGGATTTACAACCTTTTGATGGTTGGAAATACTATTTGTTGGCGAATAATACCACAATGAAAATTTATCGTCAAATTTCATAACACATTGATATAAAAGCCAATATCGAAAACTTTCTTAACTGGCACACTTTCTGCTCTTATCAAAATCAACGCGGAACACACAGAACCGAATACAAACATAAGGAGATAAGAAATGGGAATTTTTACACGCTTTAGAGACATTGTATCCTCAAATATCAACTCAATGCTGGACAAGGCTGAAGATCCTGAAAAAATGATCAAACTTATGATCCGGGAAATGGAAGATACCCTGATCGAACTCAAATCTTCATGCGCCAACACTATCGCCAACCAGAAAAAGGTTGAGCGGATGCTTGAAGATACCCGGGACAGGGAAGCGTTCTGGAGCCAGAAAGCAGAGCTTGCAGTTACCAAAGGCAGAGATGACCTGGCCCGCCAGGCACTAATGGAAAAGCGCAGGTTTACCCAGAGGGTTGAAGTAGTGGAAGAAGAGTTGACAGACCTGTCTGCCCTTGTTGAGCAGTACCGGGACGACATCACTGAGCTTGAGAACAAACTCAAATCAGCACGGGAAAAACAGCGCATGCTGGTTCAACGTCATATACGCGCCCAGCGCAAAAAACAGGCACAACAGGAAATCAGGCGGGTAGATTCAGCCGAAGTTGTTCAAAAATTCGAGGAAATGGAAAACCATATCGAGCGGATGGAAGCCGAGGCTGACCTTGTCAACTATGGACGTCAGTCTAACCTGGAAGCAGCCTTTGATGACCTGGCAGCAGATGATGAAATTGAAAAGGAACTCAGCGCTCTAAAGTCCTCCCAATCCAAAAAGAATGATGATACAACCGACAGTAAGTAATCACGTTTAAATCCGGAGGACTGATATGAGCGGCGCAATCATCGTAGCAATCTGCATCGGAGGGGCCATTCTCCTCCTGGCCACACTGGGACTGATCATCATCGGCATTATAAGGGCCGCCAAAACAGGTGGTATATCAAAAAAAGAACGGGAAGCCCACGCTGACGAAACCAAGATGATTCAGGACATATTCAACGGGCTGTCAAGAATGGAGGAACGGGTTGAGGCATTGGAAACCATCCTTATCGAACGCCAGAAAAAGAGCCTTTAGCCCGGCATTAAAATCAAATGCCCGACAAATCACTTAATTCCAGAAAGGACGCAAAATGAAATACCATTACAAACGAAATAAACACTGCGGGTTCAGGCGGACAAAAGGCCATTACAGCAGGTTCCGTGAAAAGGTAGATGTATTGGCTGCTTCAGAAGGCATTTACCGCTCCAGGCAAGGGCTGTTCATGGGAGTCTGCAGGGGGGTGGCAGAACATTTTAATCTATCTGTTTTCTGGACGCGGACCATTGTATTTATCCTCTTTTTATTTACGGGATTCTGGCCGGTGGGTATTCTTTACATTATTGCAGGGTTGCTGCTTAAACTTGAGCCGGTAATCCCCCTGGAAAATGAGACCGACCAGGAATTCTATCAGTCTTACACGACATCCAGATCCTCTGCTATCCAGCGGATAAAGCGTAAATTTGATAATATTGACCGCAGAATCCAGAGAATGGAACATACTGTGACCTCAAGAGAATTTGATTTTTAACCGATAAAAAAATTAGGTTTCATCGCCTTCTCCTTTAACCGCCTGCCCGGAAACGGCCAGGCGGTTTTTTATATCACCCCAACAAGAAGGCACAATTAGGCAAACTTTACAGCCATCCCAAAAGCCCGATCCCCTCCCAGGACAATAAAACAGCCAGGGCACACAGAATCAATCCAAGTGTCTTCATGGTATAAATGTAAACACGTCCGGTTAAAAAAGAGCGGGTGCGTCCGACCACGAGGGCCAGGACCAGTTTGGAACCAACGAGCAACAAGTAAAAACTTCCCACAAACCCCACAGCCGCCGCAGGTGACAGGCTCCAGGCTTTGCCGGTTGCAGGAGCGCCCACTGAAATCCAGAACAAATATGGGTGCGGGCTGAGGATGTTCACCATTACCCCTTTGAGCAAAGGATTGGATATCCGGTCCTCAGATTCAAGCACGACACCTGATGTTCTAAGACCGGAAATTCCCATCTTCAGGATAACAGCACCGCCAACAAGGGAAATAATACCCAACACCTGGTTAAAATCAGACAATTTGGATAAGACTGCAAGAGAAAGCACAACCACAGGCAAATCAGAGATCAAAGGCGCCAGAGCAACCCGGATTCCGGCTGCCACACCCTGGGACAGGGTTTCTGAAATAACAAGGGTAAGCAGCGGGCCTGGTGACAGACCGGCTGATAACCCTAAAACAAGTCCCATGATTAAATATTGTTCCATCATGCCCCTTTACCGTGACATTTTTTAAATTTTTTCCCAGAGCCGCAGACACAAGGCTGGTTCCGGGATAAAGGTTCAGCAGGAAGCATCTCTCCGTCCACGTAAACCCATCGTCCATCCTGCCGGACAAACCTGGATCGTTCATGCAGCTGACCAAACTTTGCGCCCTGCTCATAATAGGCGATGAACTGCACACTCCCGCTGCCCGTATTATCCATCTTTTCATCCACAACCTTAAGGCCAAGCCACTTGGTTTGTCCCATGGTGAAAAGCAGCTCTCTTCGCAATTGATCCTGTCCGCCGCTTTGTATGATCTTTTCCGGTGCCAGCGTCTGAATCAGGTATTCGGTTTCAAGAAGACTGAATGCAGTATACCTTGACCGCATCAATTCTATTGGCGTTAAAGGATTTGACTGTCCGGTCAAAAAAGGCTTGCAGCAATCAGAATACTTTTGACCGCTGCAGCATGGGCATGTCTTTGGTGTCATGATTTCCCCAAATCAAGTATCAATAATTGGCAAACAAAAAAGGACTATACCATGGCTTTGGATTTGAATGAAAAAGAAAGTGTTGCCAGGGTAAAAAACCTGTAATACTCTACTGCCATGAGCCTTTTGTCCGATACATATATACGCGATCACCTGGCGGACTCCCCGCTTATTTTTGATAGGGGAAAGCAGACCTTTGAGAATGGTTCTTATTTTCTATCCCAAAAAGATACGGACCAGGGACGCTTTGTGTATGAATTTGACGGTGCGTATGGCCACTATACCACCCGGCTGAACGTTTCTGAAAAGAAGATAGAAGCACACTGCAACTGCCCGTATACAGGCAACGGCTGCCGGCATGCCGTAGCTGCCGCGCTCAATGCCAGGGATATATTACTCAAACCCAGGGTTCAAAAAGAGCTTTTCCCGGGTGCGGGCGACCCATATCTGACAGACATTGAAATAAAGAACCAGGCCTTGGCCGACAGGGTACATAGGGCCAAAACAGACACATTCACCCCGGTTCGGGGAGATATGTTTACCGGTGACCACAAACTTATTACCAAAGAAGGCAGGACCTATACAATCTGTCTCCATGATCCTTTAAGTGCAAAAGGGCATTGTTCCTGCCCGG
This sequence comes from Desulfobacterales bacterium, assembly GCA_022361535.1. The sequence continues at coordinate 916 of JAKSAU010001146.1, read as the reverse complement.
ATTATTCGACCAACGGACTTGGCACCTGCAAGCATATTCTGTTCATGGCAGAACATCTTAAAGCCGAACCGGGTTTTACGACACAGACAGAAAATGAAACACTGCCGTTTGTAGATATTTTCTGGGACTCCCTTACAGAAACGCCCCGCCTTTTTCCAGGTCCCCTTAAATACCGCACAGCCGATGATTTGAAGCCGGTGCTGGGAAAATATTTTGATACAGAGGGCAACTTCATTGGGCAGGACATTTCATTGATCATGGGCCTGATGCTTCGCCTTCATGGCGACAAGCGTGTCAAAATCCGGGACAGTCTTCTCAAGCGGGTGGATCACCGCCTCCAGGCCCTTCAGCTAGAAAAAATGGCCGGCCGGCCTTTGCCTAAAATTAATCTGCTCCGCCCACTTTATCCCTTCCAGGAAAAAGGGGTTGACTTTGGGGTACTGAAAACAGGCGTACTCATCGGCGATGAGATGGGGCTTGGCAAAACAGCCCAGGCCATTGCTCTGAGCCTTGTTAAAGGAGAGGTGTTCGGATTTTCGAGCATCCTTGTTATCACACTGGCCTCTTTGAAAAATAAATGGAAGCAGGAAGTGGAGGCCATGACCCGGGAAACTGCCTGCATTGTCCAAGGCACCCCGTCACAGAGAAAAGCACTGTATAACAGCAAGTCCCGATTCAAAATAAGTCATTACGAAGCTGCACTCAGAGATGTACAAACCATCTCCGGGTTAGCCCCGGATATTATCATTCTGGACGAAGCCCAGCGTATCAGGAATTTTTCAACCCGGACAGCAGAAGCAGTAAAACGGTTACCCAAAAAACACGCCATTGTTTTAACCGGCACCCCCCTTGAAAACAAGCCGGAGGATTTATACTCCATTGTCCAGTTTATAGACCCCTTTAAGTTCACCCCGCT
>JAKSAU010000320.1 GCA_022361535.1 Desulfobacterales bacterium | reverse complement strand
CGCGGGGTGAAGCTGCCGCCGGATTTCACGCAGCAGAAGCGGTAGCGGTACCGGCAGCCGTCGGCGATCACCAGCGGGATAACATCGTAGTCCACGTACCGGGCATCGGGCGGCAGCACGGATATGCGACCGCCCAGGATACCTGCCAGTGATTCACTTCGGCGGTACAGGGTGGTGTCGTCCCTGCCCAGGATCCGCTCCACCGCCGGCAGGGCCTGGGGCCGGAACCGCCCCCGGTCCATGGTATACAGGTCGGCGTAGAGCTGGGACCAGGCGGCAAAGGCGGTCATTACCACGGGATCGGAATAGTAGTTTTTGGACCGGACCCCGTTGCTGGCATAGGGCAGGCAGGGTTGATAATACTCCCCTGCCCAGGAACGGATGCCGTCTTCACTGCTGTCCTCCCCGACCCAGTAATAGACCCAGTCATTGCCGTCAGTCCGTTTCAGGTGCTCTGCCGGATGGGGCCAGGCCGGGGTCCGCCCCCGGATGAAGCGGATGTCCCCGTCAGGCTGGAACCAGAACTCATGTTCCGGCGTCGCCAGGCGGATAAAGCGTCGGTTATCCGGGGGAATCCGCGGATTGGATCCAAACGCCGGGCCCCTGTGCCGGGCGCTGACGGAAAGGGGTTGCGGCGGGGAAATGATCATGGCGCCTCCTGGAATTAATGATTAAAACCATTCTGCGCCACTCTCCGACATTCAAATTATCCGGTCAAACGGAATTTTTCGAAGTTTACATTCAATATGTTTGAACATTATACCTTTCCCCTAACCCGGACCGGGGATCCCGAGAAAGGAGTCGACCCAGAGCCGCGTCGTTTCGTTGCTGGCACCGGTTTCAGCCAGCCAGGCCGCCGACCTCAGGAAATCGTCGATGCTGTATTTGCCGCCGGTTCCGACCAGGTTCCCGTCCCCGGTGATAATATCGCCGGGTCGCCGGCCCAGTTGATCCGCAGCCAGCATAAAGTCGTTGAAATTTCTCTCCAGCATCCGGTCGGTGGCAGAGATAAAATGGGGCAGCAGCAATTCACCGTCCGGCCGGTCGACAAAGTTGTCTGCCGCGATAAGGAAATCGACCCGGCGGCTGCCGCCCAGGCGGTCCGTCATATCCATCAGCTCATCCAGGGCGGTGCCGGCGCCGGCCGCGGCATTGAGGAAGTCTTCCTGTTCCGGCGGAGACAGGCTTTCCGCCGTGGTCATCAGCCGCTCCAGACGGGCCTTGCCCAGGGCACTCCCGTCCAGGGCCGTATCGGCCGCGGCAATGAAGTTGGACAGGTTTTTCCTGTTCAGGCCCCTGGCAAAGGCCATGAACCGATCATTCTCCTCCCCCGCGAGCTGGTCGGATATGGACAACACCTCTTCCATCATCTCGGGGCCGGCCGTTTCAGCAACGGAAAGAAAGGTCTCCCGCTGTTCCCCGTCCAGTTCATCGATATCGTCAATCAGGCCGTCCAGCCGGGCGCCGCTGCTGAGGAGGGCGTCAACGGTGCCGGAATCAAAAAAGCTGTTCAGATAGACATATTCCGCGGCCGTACTGTTTCGTGCCTCGGCAAGGGTTCGCTGCCCGGTCAGGTAATCCGCCCGATCCTGCCCGTCCAGCCCGGCAGTGGTATCCAGCAGGTTGTCCAGCCCCAGGACCGAATCCGGATCCGAATTGGCCGCCGCAAACAGGAAATCCCGCCGTTCCGTTTCCTCCAGCTCCCGGGTCTGCTGGATCAGGCGCTCCGTATCGCCGCCCGTAAGGGAGGCGGCGTACAGGAAATAGCTCTTCTCCTTGCCCGCCAGTTCCGCTCCGGTCCGGGCCAGATCACCCGCGTTTTCACCCTTTGCCGCCGAGATGAAACTGGCCAGATCCGACAGGGACAGACCCGCGGCAAAGGAGAGCACATCCCCCCGCTCACCAGGGGATACCACCTCCGTCATTTCCATAAACCCGGAGAAATTGTGGGCCGACATCATGCCGGCAGATAGGAAATTGTCCAGTTCACCGGTTTCGGGATCCAGCCCTTCCACCAGATTCATCAGGCGGTTGAGGGAAT
>JAKSAU010001205.1 GCA_022361535.1 Desulfobacterales bacterium | reverse complement strand
TCCTCTTTGTATTTGGCGTGTTGATTCTGCTAAAAGGGATTAGTGGTATCCAGGGCTTAGAGACAGCTTCCGGTAAAATGGCTTGGACCCCGTTGAACAGTTTTGCAACTTGTTTTACCCTAACCATTTCAAATCCGTTGACCATTATTTTCTGGACCGGAATTTTTTCGGCAAAGGCCATAGAGAAAAATTATGTAAAACGCCAATTGGCAGTATTCGGTTTGGCTACGGGAAGTGCTACCTTCTTATTTTTAGGTTTTTCCATGCTCTTGTTGTCCTTATTCAAGACAAGTATTCCGCAGATAGTGGTACAAGGTCTTAATACCATGGTGGGTGTGGTATTGATCTGTTACGGATTAATGAGAATAATTCAGATTATCCGTCCGGCGGACAGGGTTGGAGTATAAATTAAGATTGTAACTTACTTATGGATACTTGGGAAAATACTTATCTCTTCTGAAAGCCCTCCGGTTTTTTTATTTCATTCATGATATCTTCGGGTATTTGCAAAGTAGCAAACTCGATTTGTCGCGCTTCACTATTTATCTAATCCCATTGCAGGGATACCCATATTCGTAGACAACCAGAAAACAAACAACAAAATGATAAAATAATTTTGATTATATGATGGCGTTTCATGGTAAACTCCTTCTATGGAGCCCCGTTTTTGATAGTTAGGTAACAATAAGGGAACTGATGATCTGTTGGGCCTAAACCGGGTAAAGATGAATTGAGGTCTTGCATATCACCAGGCGCCGTGATAGACGCCTTAGGATCTTTTACCGAGAATTATATTTTTAGATTAATTGTAATAAAAAAGGTAGTAGGCCATGGCCTTGGAAGAAAACAAAAAAAACACAACAAAAAAACGGTTTTACCGGAAACGGGTCAGGCTGTTTAATTTGATCAATAAAATTAAATTATGGCCGTCTAGAACCGGAAGCTTGCACGGCATAAGAACCATAGAGGTCATGGGAGAAAAGGCTAAGCTGACGACTCACTGTAACAAAGAATTTTTAATTTCCAATTCTTTGAACAGTCGAGCAGCCCGGTGGCTTAGAAACAAATGGTTTGTCAGTGTATGTAAAGATTGCGGAGTTCCGGATTGGAAGCTGGAAAAATATTCATCTACTTTATTTAAAAGACACCAGGGCTCCATGCTGGACAGGGAAAATGACACCTAATAATGGGCTAAAAGACAGGGGAACAAAAGTCTGTATCGCCGTTGTCGGGGGAAAACTTCAGGGTACAGAAGTGGTATACCTTGCAAATAAAGCTGGGTTCAAAACCTTGCTTATTGATAAAAATCCTAATGCCCTTGCAGTGAAAATGTGCGATGCATTCCTGGCTTATGATTTTATCGATTCAGAAAAATTTCCGAAGTCAGACTTTAAGCCGGACCTTATTTTACCGGCCATTGAAGATGAGGCTGTCTTGACTCGTGTCAAAGATTGGGCACAAAAAGAAGAAATTCCTTTGGCCTTTGATTTGTCTGCCTACAGGATTTCCAGTTCAAAAAAAACATCTGATGCATTGTTTGACAAACTCAATCTTCCTGCTCCCCGCTATTGGCCGGACTGCAGTTTTCCTATCGTGGTCAAACCTGATAATGCCAGCGGAAGCCAGGGGGTTGAGATTTTCCAGTCCAAAGATGATTTTGACTCGTGGTTCAAGAATGTTAAACATCGCAGCAATCTTGTTATACAGGAATACTTAGAAGGTCCCTCGTACTCCATTGAGGTAATTGGTAAACCTGGAAACTATTTGCCTTGCCAGGTAACGGAGCTTGGTATGGATGAATCATATGACTGCAATAAAGTCGCAGCACCAAGCGCTCTTTCACCCGGTCATGTGGCAGATATGGAAAACATGGCAGTCAAGATTGCCGAAGAAATTCAGCTTAATGGCATCATGGATTTAGAAGTAATTCTTAATAATGGTAAGCTAAAACTTCTTGAGATTGACGCCAGGTTCCCAAGTCAGACACCCATGGCAGTCTATTGGTCCACAGGTGTAAATATGGTGGAAAAGCTGGCCTATCAATTTTTAGAAACACGCGATGAACCCGAACTAAAACGCGAAATCCCCACTCTTATAGAACATATAAAAGTTAGTTCGGACAACATTGAATTCTTAGGGGAGCATATCATGGGAGAGGACGGTCCCCTGAGTGTGGAAAAGGATTTCTTTGGTGCGGATGAAGCAATTACAAGTTATGCCTACCAAAAGAAGGAATGGGTGGCGACGCTTGTATTCACAGGCACAAGCCAAGATGATATGTTAGTCAAACGTGAAAGATGTCTGGAGCAGATTCAATCCCAAATTTTCAAACAACTATAACTGGATACATCCTTTAGATGACAAGACTTACCACAACTGATATCTGCGATATTTCTTCAGGGCTTGTTCGATACAATGAACGGCTTTTAACTGCCACCGGAAAAGGGCTTTTGGGCATTGCATCCCATGCATATGGGATAAAAGAAGAGACCGTTGCAGCTGCATTAAATCAATTGACATTCCATGTCATTCCGGTCACGGCAGGATTGGGAATTATAACAGACTTCAGCGTTACTGTTTCGGCCATCCTTTCGTTCCTTGGTTGTCGGGCAAAGGTTGCAGAGAAAAGCGATGCCTCGGGACTTGCCCAAGCTTATGAGCAGGGTGCAGATGCGGTGATGCTTGCCGATGACTTCAGGTTTGTGGCCATTGACCTGCATAACCGGAAGGTGGCAGATAATACTCCGGCTACAGGCAGGGTTTTTGCTACAGCGCTGGACCTTATGGCAGGCGGGCTTAATGGGGAAAAAGTTCTGATCCTGGGGTGCGGACCCGTGGGGGAAGCCGGTGTTAAAGCACTTCTTAAGACCGGTGCCCATCCACTATTATTTGATACAAACCCTGACGCCGCCCATGCGCTAAAAGAAAAAATAATGACCAGCCATGGCGCTTTGAATATTAAGGTGCTTGATCACTTACCGGAGAATCTTACTGATCTTAACTATATTTTTGAAGCCACGCCTGTTGAGAATAGCATCCCCCAAGATTTGACACATGATAAATTGATGGTGGCTGCGCCGGGCGTGCCTTTAGGTGTGAGTCAAAAAACTGCGGATAGATTGGGAACAAATCTGATCCATGATAAGCTTGAGTTGGGCGTAGCAGCAATGGCTGCAGAACTTGTGCAGGGGAGAATCAGAAATCCCAGTCAAGATTAAACAGGAGCAACCCATGTCGAAATTAGAATGGACCCCGACCCAGATTCAGAGACTTGAAGATTTAGGAGTTGACTTAAGTGAACTGCCTGACGGGTTTTCATCAGATAAAGATCGGAATAAGGCGTTTCAGCAAATTGAAAAACAATACGTCCGTGCCCAGCGAAATAAACTGACCGATTTGCTCGTCAATACCAGAAAAACACGAATACAGGTTCTCCGTGAGCGCCTGGAACAGACTCTGTTTGATCTGGGTTTTACCGGTGTAACTACCCCTGTGATCATCACGCGGCATGCATTAAAAAAAATGTCCATAGATCACAACCACCCTTTGAACGAACAGGTATTCTGGCTCAATGATAAACAATGCCTGAGGCCAATGCTTGCCCCCAACCTTTATAGTCTGATGCTTGATTTTGGAAGGTTGAAGCCGCGGCCTATAAGGTTCTTTGAGATCGGTTCCTGTTTCAGGAAAGAGTCAAGCGGCAAGGTCCATGCAAGTGAATTTACAATGCTGAACTTAGTGGAAATGGGTCTTGCAAAAGAAGACCGGCAAAGTCGCCTTGAAGAGTTGGCCAGAGCAGTGATGAAAGCGGCTAAAATAGAGGACTATGCATTTGAAACAGATGCCTCCGAGGTTTACGGTACCACTTTTGATGTGTTGGCCGGACCAGACAGGGTAGAGGTGTCTTCAGGCGCCATGGGCCCTCATCCCCTTGACGGGGCATGGGGAATTACCGACACCTGGGTAGGTATGGGGTTTGGTTTAGAGCGGCTTGTAATGATATCCCAGTCCGAATCATCTATTGGCAAGTGGTCCAAGGGATTGACGGCAATTGACGGGATCCGCCTCAATATCTGAGGACTTTTGCAGTGTTAGCACATATATAGGTATTGGCTCGTTTGTCTTTGAACCGGTTGCCTAATTTTTTTAAAGATAAAGGTAGTGAACTATAAGGACGGCATTCTACTTTTAAGCTCACTTATGAGCATCTTGACAAATTTATCCCCTGATCCAAAAACGATCCATAGGGGTACGGCAATCGCCCCTCCTAAAATAGCAAGACCGGCACCTGCCTTGGTAATCATTAAGGTGATCCACAGGGCTGCTCCTGTGCCGATTCTGGATTTCCAGGATTGATCGTCCCAACCAGTGCTTTTTAATTCAAAGGCTATTCGTTTAATCAAAGGAAATAAAATCGGTACATCTTTGGTAAGTTGAATAACTTCCCTGAATTTTTCCTTGCCGTTTTTAGGACTGTTCCGTAATGCGAGAAGTCTGCTGGACCACAGGTGCAGGGCAACGGCTTCATCATAAGAGATGTCAGCGATGATTCGATGGATGATGCCTGAAAAATTTTTGGTCTGGTCATTCATTGCCCGATATTCACTCTTCAAACAGTAAACGCTATAACTTAGTCTCTTATTTCTTCTCCGGCCATTTTTGCTTCAGCTGGTATCCCTCTTAAATGCCTGGCAGCAATGGGAGCTGTCCTTGGAATTTTAATAATAAATTTGGTGCCTTTGTTTTTGGTTGACACTACTTTTATTTCTCCACGGTGCTGGCCGATTACCTTATTGGCTATAAATAGCCCTAAACCCGTACCCTTGTTCCCTTTAGAAGAGAAAAAGATAGTAAAAATATTTTTCAAGGTCGCTTTATCCATTCCCTGGCCGTTATCCTGGATCTTGAATAAGACCTTTTCTTTGTCTACCCGGGCCTGAAAGGATATGGTGTGGTCTTTATCCTTGGCTTGTTTGTCATCTATACAGGCTTCAATCCCGTTCTCCAATATGTTTACCAGGGCAGTCTGAAGACTGCCCTTATCAATTTCAAACGTATCATCATCTGTCAAGCTTTCAAACTTGAGATCCATTACTATGCTGTTTTTCTGGGCTTTCATGGCAACAAGGCCAAAGGTTTCCTCCATAAAAGCATTGCTGGAAACCGGTTCCCATTCCAGGGTGCGGGTTTTGGTATAATAAAGGATGTCCAAAACCAATTTTTTGATTCTGGACGTCATATCCCGTATCATATCAAACCCATCTTTGACTTTTTCCATGCGATGGGTATTAAAACCGGTTTCCATTAGATATAGTCCGCCGTCCAGGTTGGTCAAAAGCCCTTTGATACCATGTGAAATTGATCCGATCATAAACCCCAGTGATGTTAAATGGTCTTCAAGAAGCCTGGCCTCAGTAATATCCATCAATACGACCAGTGCCTGGGTTACCTTACCGGTAGCATCACGCAAGGGGGCTGTGTAACATAGCACCACATGCTTGACACCATCTGAAGAGATAATTTCCATTTCTGAACTCTGGTTGGTGCCATCCTTGATTGTTTTTCTAACAGGGCATTCCCGGCAAGGCTCGTCCCTGTTTTTCAGGATGCCAAAGCAGTATTCTCCGATCTGGTGGCCGAAGTATTCTTCAAACTTACGGTTTGCATCTGAAATATGGTAGTCTCCATCCTGGACAAAGACAAAACAAGGCACCTCATTGAACAATTGTTGGTAATTCCTCTGGGAGTGAGCAAACCGGCTTTTGTAACAGCTTTCATTAAAACAGATGTGCCGGTGAAGATACGTTCGTTCTAAGGCGCGGTTAATATAGAAATCAAATGTATTTGCGGTTGTGGGAAGGATCATGAAATCAGAAGCCCCGCTCTGTAATGCCTGTATACCAGTATCAGACTGACCGATGTCTACAGCAGCAATGATTTCAAGGTTAATCATGTTCTTGGCAATCTTTGCGACTTTTTTAAGGCATCCTTCCTTGTGGTCGTCAATAAACACGACAGCGATATCACTGTCCTGGGACAGCGTTGACAGATCATAATCGCTGTCCCGGTTCATGGATATGAAGTTAAGACGGTCGAAAAATTTTGATTTTTTAACATCGTAAATTGCATTGTCCCATGCATTGATCATGTGTACGTATGGTTTCATATCCGAAAAAATCCTTTATTATAACAACTAAAAAAACATGTTTATGAGGATTTTAGAAAACTCATAAAAGTCACCTAAAAATCACCGGTAAAAGGTAAAAGCAGGAAATATGCCGAAAAAATATAAAAACATGTTGCATTTTTTAAACATGTATGTCAAAAAACAGAACAAAGAGGAGAAAATTAAATGGCAGAAAACAAGGTAGACATATTATTGGCAAGGCTCATGGAGGCCACAGGCATTTCTTCTCAGGCCGAACTTGCAAAGGAACTGGGTATAAACCGGTCCGGTATTACCCATGCCAGGAACAAAAACCGTATACCGGACAACTGGATCGTAAAGTTGTTCAGGCGGTTCAGGGTAAATCCGGAATGGGTTGATACCGGAAAAGGACCTGTATTTTACGGACAGGCAGAAAGTGGTCCGGAACAAGAGCACGAGTTCAAACAAATACCCAAGGTGGCTGCCCGCCTGTCTGCCGGAACCGGTTCCTTTGAATGTGACCAGGAAGTATCCGATTATTTGTCTTTTCCGTCTGCATGGCTTTCCCGTAAAGGATCTGCCGCTTCCATGGTAGCCATGGAAGTCTTTGGGCAGAGTATGGAACCCCTTATTCGCGAAGGGGATACGGTCTTGATCGACCAGTCCCAAACACGGATTATGGCAGGTGCCATTTATGCTGTGGGTGTGGATGATACCATACTTGTAAAACGGCTTGAAAAACATCCTGATTCGCTTGTGTTATGTAGTGATAATAAGGATTTTCAACCGATTTTTCTGGATGCTCACTCTCTGGATAAAGTAAGGGTATTAGGCCGGGTGATCTGGAGTTGTAGAGAATACAGGTAAATTTTTTTGGTTTTAGTGTTTACTTTTTTCAACAGAATATAATTTGAGCAACTATAGGGAGAAAAAACATGCAAAATCCTATTTATTCAAAAGGCATATCCGTTAATTATACCCCTGTTAAACCCTCTTTAAATAAAGTTAAATTGATTTTACCGGTTTTTATTTGGGTGGCAGGACTTCTGCTGGCAGGAAGTGATGGTCCTCTAATGCCTTACCTGAATGTTACAGGTGCTATTTTGTTTTTAGGTGCCAGCATATGGTTGGGAAGGATATTGCCGGCCTTAGGAGAGGGCGAAACCATAAAACCTAAATCCATTCGAAGGGTTAAAACAGTACCTAAAATAGTACGAAGAAAACCGGTATCCGGCTCCTTAGGCCCTCTATATAGCTACTCTGCGATATGAATTTGTATTCATTTTTAATTTATAGATATTTGCTGAATGAAATTTAGTCTTAATTTGGAAAAATTCAAATTTTGAAAATCTTAAAAAGTAAATATTGAAAAAGTCTTAACTCTTTTTGGTCAAATCCCTTCTCACTGTAAGATAAACAAGCCAAAACAGTGGTTTTCAAAATGAATAAGTATTCATTTTACATGTGGCATAATATCTGCTATAAAAGCTGCCGTTGGACAACCTATTGGTAAATGGCAGTTGCACAGTGCCCAAAGGGTACTTTAATTCGGCTGCTCGACGCCAGACCCGAGCAGCAAATGATTAAAAGGGATATTGACTATGAGTTTTCAAGAAAAACTTTCCTCAGGGGATTTTGCTGTTTTAGCTGAAATGAATCCTCCTAAAGGGATCGATATATCAGACCTCATTACCCACGCCAGACATCTTAAATCAAGAATTGATGCCGTTGTTATACCGGATATGGATACCGGTGTGATGCAGATGAGTGCGCTGGCTTGCGGTTCATTAATGCAGCAGCAGGGTATCGATCCCATGATCCACGTTTACGGCAGAGACCGCAACCGAATGGCCTTGCAGGGCGATCTTTTGGCAGCCCATGTTTTAGGCATCCATAATTTTTTGGTGGTTCAGGGTGAAGAAATGATCAACGGTGATCATCCTGAAGCAACGGTTGTGGACGATCTTGATGAAGCTGCAATCCTGTCCATGATCGGTTCCCTTGCCAAGGGAAAGGATTTGGCAGGTTTTGATCTTAAAGGTATCCCCAATTTGGCCTGTGGATGCACTGCTGCTTGTGTTGCAGACGAAGCACAGCTTGAAAAGGAAGTCGAGGCCACACGAAAAAAAGTAGAGGCCGGCGCCGGTTTTATTTTGCTGCCTCCAGTATTTGATACTGCGTTTTATTCCAAAATCATCACTGCTTTTTCATCCCTCAATGTACCGGTTATTGCATCTGTTTTTCTGCTGAAAAATGTGGGCATGGCCAGGTACATCTCGATCAATGATCCGAATTCCCGCCTGTCTGAGGATGTTATTAGACGGATTCGCAAGTCCAGCGATAGAGAGGCCGAGTGCCTGTCAATCGCAGGAGAAATGATCCGTGCGCTTAAAGAAGTGTCCCAGGGGGTCAAAATATCCGCTTTAGGTTGGGAAGATAGGCTGCCCGCCATTTTAGACAGCGCAGATCTTTAGGGAATAATACATCCGTTGCCCGCCTCTGCCTGTTACAGAAGTACAGGCAATGGATATCCATGGATAAAAACTGATAAACGTTAAGGTTACACATGCAAAAAATTAAACAAGACGATCAATCGTCAGGCGAAAAACGTGTGCTCGTCATTGGCGGCGGTGTCGGCGGAATCCGAGCTGCGTTGGATTTGGCCGAGTCTCGCAAAGAGGTCTTGCTCATAGATTCCGACTATGCCATTGGCGGATTAATGACACAGCTTGACCGCACGTTCCCCACAAATAACTGTGATTTATGTACAGTATCTCCCTTTTTGTCCGCGTCTGCCCGTGAGCAGTTCCTTCAGGTCAGCCCAATGACTGTCCTTGAAGGTTTGTCCGGTGAGGCAGGAGATTTTACTGCCACCTTGAAAACAGCGCCAAGGTATATTGATATTGATAAATGTACCGGTTGCGGCGAATGCCTTAAAAAGTTTCCGGAAGCTGTCCGTTTCACCCCGGGACTGGACCCAAGAGCGCCGACCTGTATGCGGTATCCCCAGGCGACACCTTATGCTTTTTCCATTGATATGGATAAGATTGAGGATGTAGAAGCGCTTAAGTCGGTTTGTAAAGCTAACGCTATTGTCCCTGATGACAAGCCCGAAGAAATCTCCATAAATATCGGATCAGTCGTTTTAAGTGTTGGTGCCGAACTGTTTAATCCGGAAGTTCTGGACAATTTTGGCGGCGGTAAATTTGACAACGTAGTTACTGGGCTTGAATATGAACGCATCATGTCCGCCTCCGGTCCGTTTGAGGGAAGCCTTTTAAGAAAATCAGATAAAAAGCGTCCTAAAAAAGTTGCCTGGATCCAGTGTGTGGGGTCTCGCGGTATTAACAGAGCCGATGTACCGTATTGTTCCGGCGTTTGCTGTATGTATGCCTTAAAAGAGGCCATGGTTACCAAGGAACGGTTTGGCGAAGATATCGAAACCACTATTTTCTTTATGGACATGCGGACCCATGGCAAGGATTATGAACAATACTACAACCGTGCCAGAGAAGATTACGGCGTGCGTATGGTTCGCTCTCGCCCCCACAGTATTGTGGAAGTGGCTGAGACTAAAAATCTGTCCATATCTTATGCTTTGGAAGATACGTCTGCCCAGGAAATTGAAGAGTTCGATATGGTTGTTCTCTCGACAGGTTTCAGACCGTCTGAAACAACTGTTGACCTGGCTGGAAAACTTGGTATTGATCTCAATGTTCACAACTTTGCAAAAACCGATAATTTCAACCCGGTAAAAACGACCAGGGACGGGGTGTATGTTTGTGGTGTGTATGAAAGCCCAAAAGATATACCTGAAACCATGGTTCAGGCATCTGCTGCAGCTTCCATGGCAGGCGCTGATGTGCCAGCGCTGCCTGCAGACCAGGTCAATGAATTTGAATTCCCGCCCGAACGTGACGTAACTGGTGAAGAGCCAAGAATTGGTGTGTTTGTCTGTGACTGCGGGTATGAAATCGGCGGTATTGTGGATGTACAAAAAGTATTGGAACATGCCAAAACCAATCCTGATGTTGTTATGGCAGAAGCTGTCGGATACGGCTGTTCAGCCGAGTCCATGACCAATATCGAAAACATGATCAAAGAGAACAACATCAACCGCGTAGTCATCGGCGGCTGTTCTCCGCGTACCCATGAAACCAAGTTCCAGGATCTGCTTCGCAGGGTCGGGTTGAACCGTTACCTGGTTGAAATTGTAAACTTAAGAGACCAGAATACCTGGGCGCATATTACAGCTCCCGAAGATGCCCTTGATAAGGCCTTCAAGCTGATGCAGATCGGTATTTCAGGGGTACGTATGGCAAAACCCCTTACCGACAATACCCTGCCCATGAGCCAGAACGCTCTTGTAGTCGGCGGTGGCGTTACAGGTATGACGTCGGCACTCAAGTTGGCAGATCAGGGAATCTTCACCTACCTTGTTGAGCGTGCACCTGCTCTTGGCGGCTTGGCTCAATCTATTTCTAAAACAATCGAAGGTGACGATGTTGGTGCGTTTGTTCAGGATCTTGTTGCAAAAGTCACTGCCCACGACAATATCAGGGTCATGACCCGGTCCATCATCGTAGACCATGACGGTATGCCAGGGCTTTTTAAAACCGGTATTCAGACCGGCTTGCGCATGAACTACATGCAGATTGACCATGGTGTTACTATACTTGCTACAGGTGCATTGCCCAACCGTCCGGCTCAATACGGCCTTGACTCCATGAAGGGCGTCATGACCCAGTTGGATCTGGATGCGCTCCTTGAAAATGACGAAGAAAAAATCAAAGCCATGGAACAGGTGGTGATGGTTCAATGTGTGGGCTCCAGGGAAAAAGAAAATCCCAATTGCTCCCGGATCTGCTGCCAGGCAGCCATGAAAAATGCATTGAGACTTCTTGAAATCAATCCTGATATCCAGGTTTTTGTTCTTTACAGGGACATCAGGACTTACGGATTCCAGGAAGATTATTATAGGGAAGCCAGAGACAAAGGCGTCAAGTTTATTAGATTTGATCTGGATCATCGCCCGGTTGTCCGTGAAGAAGAGGGCAAAACAATTGTCAGGGCTCATGATTTTATCCTGGGACAGGACATCGACATCGAGGCAGACTGCGTGGCATTGAGTACAGGTCTTGTTGCCGATGATGAAACCACTGAGGATCTGGCCATCATGTTCCATTTGCCCAGAACCGAAGACGGCTATTTCCTGGAAGACCATGTAAAACTGAGACCCGTGGATATGGCATTAAGAGGCTTTTTCCTGGCAGGTACAGCCCATTCTCCCAAAGTGATCAGGGAGAGCGTGACCCAGGCCATGGCTGTTGCTGGCCGTGCCCGGACCATGCTGGCTAAAAAGGAAATCGATCTTGGTGCAGCAGTGGCCAGGGTAGAATCCAAAAAATGTGCAACCTGTCTGATCTGTGTCAGAGCCTGTCCATTTGACGTGCCCTTTATTAATGCAGACCGGTACTCGGAAATTGATCCGGCCAAATGCCACGGCTGCGGCACATGCGTTGCCGAATGTCCGGCCAAGGCCATCCAGTTGCTGGCCTATGAAGACGACCAGATACTGGCTAAACTTGATGGTTTATTTGAGAGGTATAACTAATGGAAAAATTTGAACCGGAAATTGTGGCATTCTGCTGTCATTACTGTGCATATACAGCGGCCGATATGGCCGGCAGCAAACGGATTTCCTATCCGTCCAACGTAAAGATCATCCGGGTTCCCTGTACGGGCAAGGTAGATGCCATTCATGTCATGAAAGCGCTTGAAAAAGGTGCTGACGGTGTGTATGTGGCCGGCTGTCTTGAAGGTGACTGCCATTTTAAAAACGGCAACCTTCGGGCTAAAGCCCGCGTGGCCAGGGTCCAAAAATTTTTGGAAGACCTGGGTTGGGAAACCGAGCGCGTGGCCATGCTCAACATGTCTGCGGGTATGGGCGAACATTTTGCCAAAACTGCTCGTGAATTCACTGAAAAAATTAAAGAATTGGGCCCGAGTCCTGTTAAGCAAACAGCAAGCAAGGCCGTCTAAAATATAAATCTTTTGGAGAAAAGAAATGATAACAGCAGAACAAAAACCCTTACAAGAAATTATCGGGTACATCGCGCCCTATGACAAAATTCTTCTGGTCGGCTGCAATGAATGTGTAACTGTTTGTGCGGCAGGCGGCAGAAAAGAGGTTGGCCTTCTGGCTTCAGCACTTCATCTGAACAGTCTGAAACAGGGAAAAACAATAGACATTAAAGAATTCACTCTGGAACGCCAGTGTGATCCTGAATATGTTGAAGAAATAGTCTCTTATATCGGTGACGTAGACGCCATCGTTTCAATGGCCTGTGGTTGTGGTGTGCAGACAATTGCTTCCCGCTACAACGTGCCGGTTTTTCCTGCGGTCAATACCAAATTTATGGGCGCATCCATCAGCCAGGGTGTATGGGCTGAACGCTGCCAAGGTTGCGGTGACTGCATGCTCGGTATTACCGGCGGTATTTGCCCGGTAGCCCGGTGCTCAAAAAGCCTTCTCAATGGTCCCTGCGGCGGCACATCAGCCGGTCAGTGCGAGATCAGTGCTGATGTGGACTGTGCATGGCGCCTGATTTGGGAACGCCTTGTAGAGCTGGGCATCCAGGATCGGTATGAAGAACTTAATGCAGCAAAAGACTGGCGGCCTGCCGGCGGCGGCGGACCCAGAAAAATTATCAGGGAGGACTTGGCATAATGAAAACTGAAAGCAGACTGGAAAAAGTACTGGCCGCAGGCCATATCGCAGTAACCTCTGAAGTAGGTCCTCCCAGGGGTTGCGGAGTAGAAATAGTCAAAGAAAAAGCCAATATGATCAAAGATCATGTGGATGGCATCAATGTGACAGACAATCAGACCGCCATGGTCCGAATGTCCTCCATTGCCGGTGGGGCAATCATCAAACAAATGGGTTTGGATCCCATTATCCAGATGGTCTCCCGTGACAGAAACCGTCTGGCCATGCAGGCCGACATCATCGGTGCCTATTCTTTAGGCATCAATACCATGCTCTGTCTGTCCGGCGATCATCCCAAGTTTGGTGATCATCCAACTGCCAAACCGGTTTATGACATTGATTCTGTAAATATGATTAATATGGTCAAAAACATGCGCGATGAAGGCAAATTCCAGGGTGGTGCTGATATAAAAAATCCGCCTAAGATGTTTGTCGGTGCTGCAGCCAACCCATTTGCCGACCCGTTTGAGCTTCGCGTAATGCGCCTGGCTAAAAAAGTGGCTGCAGGTGTTGATTTTATTCAAACCCAGTGTATATTCAACCTGGACAAATTTGAAGAGTGGATGCAAGGTGTTGTTGACCGCGGCCTTCATGAAAAAGTTGCCATCCTGGCCGGTATCACTCCCATGAAATCTTTAGGCATGGCCCGGTACATGAAAAATAAAGTGCCTGGCATGGACGTACCTGATGAGGTTATCAAACGCCTTGAAGGTGTGTCAAAAGAACAGCAGCCTGAAGAAGGAATTAAAATGGCCATTGAACAGATGGAACGCCTTAAAGAATGCAAAGGCGTTGCAGGTTTCCACATTATGGCCATTGAGTGGGAAGAGCGGGTTCATGAATTGGTAGAAGGGGCTGGACTATATCCCCGGCCTCAGGTATAAGGAAAAACGGTAAACGTTCTTTTGTTAGCCCAATAAAAGGAGAATTTCCTATGAGTGAAAACAAACTGGTTTTAGTCGTTGACGATGATCCGGATCTGGTAGAAGCGGTATCCATGAAATTGGAAGCAAAATCCTATAAAGTGGAAAAAGCCTATGACGGTGTTGAGGCTATGGAAAAGGTTGCAGCTCAAAAGCCTGCCCTTGTGATTCTGGATGTCATGATGCCCCGGAAAAATGGGTGGGAAGTCTGTGAGGAAATTAAAAACGACGACGGGCTCAAAGAGATTGTTGTGGTACTGCTGACTGCCGTTGCTGATTCAGTGAAAACCACTTCTTATACCCACCACGACGGCAAAACCACCCTGGCGGACGACTACGTGCCCAAACCCATCGACCTGGATGCGTTGATGGAAATCGTAGACGACCACTTGGGTTAAGACACTCGCCGAAGGGCCGAAAAGACAATTAAACATACAATCTTCAGGCCGGGTGAATTCCCGGTCTGAAGATTCCCTTTATAGTTGACGGTCCGGGGTGTCTGACAGGCAGCCCATGAGTGCAATTAAAATTAACGGAATCCGGGTCGGGCACCAGATGTATCATCTGCGCCAGTATCCGGAAAATAAGGATTCCCAGCAGACTGCTGTCCTTTACCAATCCCTTGCCAAGGATGAAATTAATCTGCCTTGTCTGGGCCTTGAAAGGACTGCGCTCGGGTATACGGTATCCTGTTGTCTTGAAGGTGAAGTCCCTGAAGGTCAGGTATCCCGGCCTGTCTGCATGATCTCTGTTTATCCCCACGGCTCAAAACTTGCCACTTTAGGCTTTCTTTTATCTTTGTTCGGCCAACATAAAATTCAATTCTTATATATGGTTTCATCAAACGCAATGGTGACCTTTGTAGTTGACCAAGAAGATAAAGCTGCTGTCCTTTCTATGCTGGAAACAACCTTTGACCTGCCGCCCACCCATACCCCTTATGAACCTGGATTTCATGAAGAGACTGCCGCTTTCGTAAAAAAGCGGTACCAGGAAACCCGGGCCTATTTCCAGGAAGAGCGGATAAAAACCTATGGGTTTGCCTTGGAAAAAGAGTTACCAATGACAGGGATCAGGTGTAAAGCAGAGCAGTTGGAAAAAGTAGGCAAACAAATTGGTGAACTTGGTACGTCATTCTATTTTGCCTTGGCTTTCGGACACGAAGATAGTGATACGTTTGATTTTTATGGCCTGACAGATAAAGACTGTGCAAGTCAGGAAATCAATTTTAGCGGCATGGAATCATTCCGGAAACAGGTAGATCTTGTCAGTTTTCACGGCCCCCATTTTGGTGACCGGTTTGGAATTTTTAATGCGGCTGCCACTTGTCTTGATAATGCAGGGCTTGATCTCCAACTCGCTGGATGCACCGGTGCAAGCGTTGGGCTTGTGCTGCCTGCAGGATCAGGCACACCTGCCATTCCGGCGCTTGAAAAAGGATTTGAGAAGCCATGAGCGACGACAATTCCTTTAAAGGGCGGGACATCTCAAATGAGATAGCCGCTATGGCGCCGGATGAACTTTTTTGGCGTGTTCGTATATTTGATGCCCTTTCTTATCCGTCCGTGGTAATAGATCCCAGCCGAACAGTTGTAGGTGCAAATAAAAAATTTCTGGACACCTATGGAATCACAGAAAGTGATATCAAAGGAAAAAAATGTTTCCATTCTTTTCTTTACAAGGATACACCCTGTGATTCTGAAGACTGTCCAATTTCAAAAGTAATAAAAGATAAAGACGTTCATTCTTATACGGTTAAGCGGCAATACAAATGGGAAGATAGGGTGTTTTCACCAATTTTTGACGATGATGGTGAAGTCGCTTTTGTCATTTCAAGTATCCGGGATGTGACCCGGACCAAATCCCTTGAAAGTGAACTTATCGGGGTAAAAGAATTCATCAGCCGTGTGATATATTCTTCAGCCTCAGCCATTGTTGCGGCTGACCGCCAGGGAAATATCGAATTGATGAACTCCGTGGCAAAGGAATTATTTGGGATTTTAGACCATGAACCCAAAAAGATTTCACATGTGGAGCAGCTTTATCCTCCCGGCCGGGCCAAGGAAATCATGCGGATGCTCAGGGATGAGAAAATCGGGGGTAAAGGAAAACTCATCATTCCCCGTACCGCAATCCTTAATGCCAAAGGAGAGCAGATAGAAGTCGAGATGTCTGCAGCCATTATCTATGATGATAAGGGCAATGAGTCCGCCACCATGGCGATTTATAACGATCTTAAAGACAAGATTAAGGTGGAAAAAGAACTTAAAATTACCCAGCAGCAGCTTGCCCAGTCTGAAAAAATGGCCTCCCTGGGGCAGTTGGCCGCTGGTGTGGCTCATGAGATAAATAACCCCCTGACAGGGGTGCTTTTCTATGCCAGTCTGCTAATGGAACGGACTGATCTTGATGAAAACGCCAAAGAAGATTTGGGGTATATTGTTGAAGATGCCCAACGGTGCCGGAATATTGTTAAAAGTCTGCTCGTGTATAGCCGCAGTGCGGATTCAAACAAAACCATTATCCAGATCAATGATATTGTATTAAAAAGTCTTAAATTGTTAAGGGACCAGAAAAAATTTCAAAATATCCGGATCAAAAAATATCTTTCAGAAGAGATGATGCTGGTCAATGCTGATACCAACAAGCTTAACCAGGTGATCATCAACTTGATAATGAACGCTGCTGATGCCATTGAAGGTGCTGGTACCATAAGTCTTTACACCTACAGGGATAAAACCATGAAAAAAGTCTTTTTGGAGATCAAAGACACAGGTCGTGGGATTCCCCTTAAAAACCTGTCCAGGATATTTGATCCGTTTTTTACCACCAAGGAGGTGGGCAAAAGTACAGGGCTAGGCTTAAGCATAGTATACGGTATTATAGAGGAACATGGTGGTAAAATCAGTGTAAAGAAAACCAGCTCCAAAGGCACTACCTTTATTATGGAATTTCCTTTGTATCTGCCCAAAGAAGATGGCATGGCCTTCTGCCCTCCTGCCGGTGCAGACGAGGAACAGATCATGTGACAGATTCGATATAAATCAATAAATTAAGTATCTAACTAAAAAAGACAAAGCAATCCAAAGAGATTAACCATATGCACGACTCAAACACAAATACGAACTTATCCGGTGACCAGGCCGGTCAATCCAAACCCATTCCTCAAGGGGCTCCTGCGTCTCTTAAAGAGATGATTGAGGATGTCTTTTTCAAGCCGCGGGTCCTGGTAGTTGATGATGAAAAACGGGTTAGGGATGCCTGCAGCCGTATGCTGACCAGCGAGGGCTGCGAGGTGGAACTGGCTGATAACGGTGCTGCCGGGCTTGAAATGATCAAAAAATCCCATTTTGACATTGTACTTTTAGACCTCATGATGCCGGGTCTTTCAGGCATGGACGTACTTTCGGACATCAAGGCCCGTCACCCTGATACTGTGGTCATAGTAATTACTGGATATGCCACGCTGGAGCATTCAATTGAAACCATGAAAAAAGGGGCGTTTGACTTTTTATCAAAACCCTTTTCACCAAGTGAGCTCAGGGTCATCATTACCAAAGCCATAGAATTCATTCAAACCCTGCAGGATATCACCACTGAGAAATCCAGAATGCGGGTGATGATCAATACCCTGCGTGACGGGGTTTTGACCACGGATCACCAGAAGCATATTGCATTAGCCAACCCAGCTTTTTTAAGAATGATCGGGTGCAATAAAATTAAGGTCATCGGCAGCGAGGTATCCAAAGTGGTAGAGGAGCCCAGGATCCTTGCCATGATAGATCAGGCCATTGATCAACCCGAGGACAGCTACGCTGAAATAACCGAAGAGATTACAATACCCGGAGATTCTGACAAGGAAGAGATTATCATCGGTATACGGTGTATTCCATTCAGAGACCGGCTTAACAGGAATCTTGGTACTGTAACAGTTTTTCATGATATCACTGCCCTTCGTCAAGAAGACCAGGTCAAATCAGATTTTGTCTCCATGGTGGCCCATGAAATTAAAAGCCCGTTAAATTCCATACTGATGCAGCTAAAAGTGGTTCTGGACGGACTGGCAGGAGAATTGACAGAAAAGCAAAGGGAGATTCTTGAACGAAGCTCTCTTAAAATAACCTCCCTGACTGAGCTTGCTTCAGAGTTGCTGGACCTGTCTAAAATCGAATCCGGCTTGATCAACCAGGATCGGGAAACGCTGGATTTGACCGCTTTGATTAAAGACCATGTCAAATTGTACGAATCCAGAGCCGAGGAAAAATCAATCACTTTGGCAGTTAAGGGACAAGGTGATGGTGTTTCTGTTCTGGCCAACAGGAATAACATGGAAGAGGTTTTATCCAATCTGATTTCAAATGCAATTCGGTACACCCCTGAAAATGGAAAAGTTGAGGCATGGTGCGATCAAAACGATGAGAATGTTATGCTCCATGTGGCTGATACCGGGTTTGGTATTCCTGAAGAATACAAAGAGCAGATCTGGGATAAGTTTTTCCGGGTCAAAAATGAAAAAACACGGTTCATTAACGGTACGGGTTTAGGACTTGCCATTGTAAAGCGGATTGTTGATGCCCATAACGGTACCATTAAGGTGGATTCTCAAGTCGATAAAGGAACACACTTTACGATAAGCCTTCCCAAAACCGCCTATCCTGTTTAATTATAGAGGCAGATGCGCAGTCCGGTGAATCGGCTTGCAGTCATCTGCCTTTTTTTGCTTGTCAGGATGTCCAAAAAAACATATTCATCTTGGTAATGAAAATAACGCCGCGAAGATAACTTTCGCAATATGGGGTTTGCGTGGGTACAGATACACAGATTGAAAAAATTCAGCACCTGAATGTGGTGCTCAATGCCATCCGGGAGGTCGGACGGTTGCTGGTCAGTGAAAATGACCGGGAGCGCCTTATCAAAGGAATCTGTGATATTCTGGTCAAGGACAGGGGCTACTATAATGCCTGGATCGGGATTTTCGACGGGCAGGGCAGGGTGGCCCTTTTGGCAGCTTCCGGATTTGACGCCAGGTTTGATACCATGAAAGAACGGTTGGACCATCAACAATTTCCCCAGTGCATCAAAGCTACTTTAGAATCTGAAGACGTATATTCTGTTCATGATCCCATAGTCGAATGTACGGATTGTGTTCTTGCTGAAAATTATTCAGGCCGCGGCGCCATTGCCCTGCCATTGATTTACGAGACACTACGATACGGGTTCATGGTGCTGTCTACTCCAAAGCGGATGGCCATGGATGATACGGAAAAAAGTAT
>JAKSAU010000594.1 GCA_022361535.1 Desulfobacterales bacterium | reverse complement strand
TAGCCGGGGGCACCAGGATCTTTCCCACCATGACCCGGGTCGATGACTATTTTTCTGACTCCCAGGGCCAATTGACGGGCAATATCTGAAGACTTCAGATTGTCAGTGGTCACCCTGTCTGGCTTTTCATCCGGAGCCTCTGGAGATGGTGATTTCTCAAGCGCTGCCTGCATCTCATCCATGGGCGTGGATCTGCCGTTTTTACCCCAGACGTCAATCACAATTCGGAATGGGTCTTTTAAGGAAAATATTTTGTAATTTTCAAAGGCCTTGATATCCACCACGACTCTAACGGTGTGAGGTTTGTACTGACCGGCACGGGCCTGTTTGAGCAAGTTGTCGTTAATCGGGGTGTGCTCTGCTACGCCTCTTCCCAGTCTTGCCTTTTCAATATCAACATATAGTCTTTGAAACTTCACATTCAGCTTGGGGTCTTTTTTTAAGAGCCGATGGGCATATGGCCGTTCTCCGTCGGCATTGACCACGATCCGGGTATATTCCGGATTCGACCAGAACCGAAGCTTGGTTACCATGGTATCCCCTTTGGGAAGAGGTGCCGGTGGCGGTGGGGTACTATCAGTTTTAAGAGGACTCTCGGCAGCTGGTGTTGCAACACCTGAAATGATGTCAGCAATCTGGTCTCTTTCAGGCTTGGCTTGCAATGGTTTTGCCGTTTTTATTCGTGTCGCTTTTTCTTTTTCCCGCTTGTATCGGGCAATGGCTGCATTATTGCGAGTCTGTGATTTTTTTGACTTCAGAGTTTTTATAATCCGGCTATTTCTTTTTTCCTTGGCAGCTTCTCTTGCTGATAAGGTTTTAGCACGACTACTGTAAGCACTTTTAGGGTATTTTCTTGTAATTCGGGTAAGCAGATCGCTTGACTGTTCTCTATACCCAAAATCTCCCGTGATATCGTAAAGCTGAAGGTAGAGTTCCGCAGCCTTATACATACCGGCTGGTGCCCACGCATCTCCGGGATAGTCCTGGTGAATGGATTTATATTTATTAATGCAATTGAGCCAAGACGATATTTTTTGTTTTTCAACAGCGGAATTTTTAAGTTTTTTCAGGCAGGTGTCTGCTGACAGGTACTTTCTTTTAGCAGCCTGTCCGGCAGTGGCTGTATCGGTCCCCGGGCCCCATACCAAAAAGGTCAGACAGGCTAAGAAAATGACCAGCATGGTTTTAGCATATGAAAAATGCGTATTCATGACCCTGCCTTTTGCTTGAGCTCATTTAAAAAGTTCAACGCATCCAAAGGCGTCATCAGAGCAATGTCCACACCGTCGAGCATCTGTTTTAGCTCTGTATCCGGTGCAACAAACAGATCCATTTGTCCGGCATCCTTCTCTTTTTTCTTTTTCCGCTTTTTCTTTACAGGTTTCGGCGGTTCGACTTGAGCAGGTTGATGAGTTTCAGCCGATGCAAGAACGGATTTTGCCACGTCTATAATTCGGTCCGGTACCCCGGCAAGTCGTGCCACCTGGATACCATAGCTTTTGTTGGTTCCCCCCTGGACCAGGCGACGTAGGAATACGATGTTGTCATTAAATTCTTTTACCGCGATATTATAGTTTTTAATCCTGGGTTTTGTTTCTTCCAGCTGTATTAATTCGTGATAATGCGTGGCAAAAAGGGTTTTTACTCCCTTATCATTTAAATCATGGAGGTATTCGGCAACAGCCCAAGCAATGCTCATACCGTCATAAGTAGATGTTCCTCGTCCAATTTCATCCAGGATAACCAGACTGTTTTCCGTTGCATTGTTAACGATATTGGCAGTCTCTTCCATTTCCACCATAAAAGTACTTTGACCGGAAGACAGATTGTCCAAGGCGCCCACCCGGGTGAATATCCTGTCAGTGATACAGACTGAAGCATTGGCAGCCGATACATAAGAGCCCATTTGGGCCATGAGTACGGTCAGGGCAACCTGCCGCAGCACTGTTGATTTGCCAGCCATATTGGGGCCGGTAATGAGTAATAGTTGATGGGATGCGTTGTCCATTGCTACGGAATTGGGCACATACCGTTCACCCTGAATCAGTTTTTCAACCACTGGATGCCGGCCGTCATCAATGATAATTTTTTGCTCATCATTGATATCAGGTTTGACATAGTTGTTTTCCGAAGCTACCCGGGCCAGCGCCTGGAGGACATCAATACCGGCAATGAAACCTGCCATGGTTAAAATATCCTGGGCACGTTCAACAACCTGGTCACGAACGGTGCAGAAAATTTCATATTCCAAGGCATTTCTGCGATCCTGGGCATTGAAGATAGTGGTTTCTACCTCTTTCATTTCCTGTGTGATGAACCGTTCTGCATTGACCAGAGTTTGTTTACGGATATAGTTTTCCGGTACCTTATCTGACTGAGCCTTGGAAACCTCGATAAAGTATCCAAAAACCTTATTGTATTTTATTTTCAGTGAAGAAAGGCCGGTTTTCTCTTTTTCCTGGTTTTCCGTCTTGGCGATCCAGGATTTTCCATCCCTGGTGATAGCCAAAAGTTCGTCCAGCTCTTCGCTGTACCCATCATTGATCAAGTTGCCTTCATTGAGTACATGGACGGCATCTTCCCGAATTGCCTTAGCGATGAGGTCTTTTAATTCTTCCAGACGCCCTATAAGTTCCTTCCGGCCTTCGATACGGCTGCCGTTTAAAAGCGGGCTTGTAAAATCTGCAAGATCTTTGAACAGCAGGGGAAGGCAGGATAATGAATTTTTCAGGGATATCATATCCCTGGCATTGCCCTGGCCCATTGAAATTTTAGACCCGAGCCGCTCCAGGTCATATACGGATTTGAGTCGATCTGCCACGGACTGGTGAGTCATTGGTGCAGTAAGAAATGCATCCACGGCATCCAGCCGCATCCGAATTTTGTCCTTGTCAACCAGGGGGTACCGGATCCATTGTTTGATAAGCCGTCCGCCCATTGCCGTGACCGTTTTATCCAGGACATGGATGAGTGTGCCTTTTTTATCCTGAGTCTGAATGTTTGACAACAGTTCCAGATTTTTGCAGGACCGGTCGTCAATGACCATGAAATCATCGAGGTTGTAAGGGGCTATCTTGAAGATGTGCCGGGTGTCCTGGAACTGGGTTTCCTGGACATAGGAAATGATTGCACCTGCGGCAGATACAGAGGCATCCATTCGCTCGATACCAAACCCTTCAAGACTGCGGGTGGAAAATTTTTCTTTGAGTCGTTCCCTGGCAGTTTCCAGATGAAATGCATACTTGTCCAGGTAGGTGATTTCAAGGTGGGCAAAGGCTTGCCTGACATGTGCATAGGCCGGATCTGCCTTAAACCGCTCCGGGAGTAGTACTTCCCTGGGGTCCAGTTTCAACGCTTCGTCCAGCAGGGCCGCTGGAACAGCTCCTGAGGAACGTTTTACCTGGCATGTGCTAAAGGTCCCGGTTGAAATATCAAGGCAGGCCAGACCGGCGATATCCCCGGTTCTGGACAAAGCAACCAGGAAATTGTTGGACCCTTTATCCAGCAAAGATTCATTGAGAATCATACCCGGTGTGATCACGCGTACCACTTCCCGTTTTACCAGGCCTTTTGCCTGGGCCGGGTCTTCCACTTGTTCGCAGACCGCTACCTTGCACCCTTTTTCAATGAGTTTTGCAATGTAGAGATCTGCAGCCTTATAGGGCACCCCGCACATGGGGATAGGGTCGGTGTCGTTCTTGTTCCGGGAGGTTAGGGCGATTTCTAAAATGCCGGCGGCCTTGACGGCATCATCCAGGAACATTTCATAGAAATCTCCCATCCGGTAGAAGAGTATGGCATCCTGGTAAGTTTCTTTGATGGCCAGATACTGGGCCATCATGGGCGTTTGTTTCTTCTTGGTCATGGATGTCTGGGTTATGCTGTGGCCTCTCCTTTTTCTTCGGCCTCAGTTTTTTCTTCTGGGACATCCTTTTCCCGGGTCTCTTCTTCTTCCAGGTGCTTTTTAATGTAAGGATCATGGATAAAAACATCCAACCTGGTCTGCAAGGAATTGATTTCAGCTTTCAGGCTGTCGATCCGTTCATCTTTGGCTTTGATCTCACGTCCCAGGCGGAAAGCTGTAAAAAGGCCTCTTAGTCCCGTAATCAAAAGGCCAAGGCCGAAACAGATACCCCAGAATGCCCAGTTGGGAAGAGCTTTTGCCGTATAATGCAGGGATGATATCTTCAGATCAATGTGCAGCGCCGAGGTTGTGAGAAAATATTCCTGGTTTTGGTAACCGATGGTTGCCAACAGCCCCAGGATAATTAGAAAAAACAGAAACTTAATGGTCTTCATTCATCCTCTCCGTTTTAGATTATCAGGTGTCTATCAAAATTGAAGGTGATCATAGATCAAATTTGCTTTTTTTTCAATTCTTCTTTTGGGTTTGCACCCGCATAAATATTGAATTTCCAGCCTTTGACCAAAGGCTTTGCCCGTGAATTGAAAAATGATTAAAGAAAGACCGGGTTTATGTAGGTAACCTGCCCCCGATCGGCAAAAAGGGACCAGTCCAGTTCATCACTCAAAAACCCTGCAAAAATCAGAAGACAGGACAAGTGAAGATGGGATAATAGCTTTGACTTCTTTTTTCTTGTATCAAATATAGTTGCGATCTGCTGCCCTTTGGATACTCTGTCTCCTTGGGCCAACTCTGGACAGGGTTCAAGATGGGAATAAACAAGTATCGGGGTAAGTTGTACAGAATCGTTTTTTGACAATATACTGTTTTGCGACAGACCCGGATTGTAGGATACAGCAATACTTTGACCTAAAAGATCATTGGATATGTTTAGTACAACGCCGTCGTCAAGGGCAGGAATCCGTGCCCCGGGCTCAAGGGCGCGAACCCCTTTGCCTGAATTGTAAAAACAGATATCTATACCTTCATGGCTGGCATGACGAAACCCAAAATCCGCCCACCATTTGTCCGGGCTGTCCTGGAGCATGCCCGGATAGAAGTACCATCTTACCTGTGCGCTTCCATCACCAAGGTTATTCATTTCGGCAATGGAATCAAGATACCTTGAAAAAAGATCCATTATACGGATTTAAGGATGATTTTGTGCCCCATAAGGTTGATATCTTCAATCACTCCTGACACTTCTTTTTGTTCTCCTAAAAGACCTCTGAGAAGAAATGTCCCGTTTTCAGACGGCGTTATGGCAGCAACATTCTCCATGATCAGTTCTTCCTGGTCACCGGTTTTCAAATATACATTGGATTCACACATATTGTATCCTTGGTGTTCTATAGTTGATATTGGTTGTTCCCTTTAACATCCTATGCTATCCGGGCGCAAGAGATTTACCCTGGCATCATCACCTTTTCTAAGATCAATCACAGCACCCAAGCTGGATTTGGACATGGCACAATTTACCACGATGCTTTCCCCTAAAAGATCCTTGCCCGCTTGTTCATGAATATGGCCGCAGAGTACAAGACCGGGCCGTGCCTTTTTGATAAAACGGGCGAGATTTTTAGACCCGGCTGAAATTTTTCCTGCAACCCGGTCGCAGACCCCTTTGGGCGGCGGGTGAACCACCAGTACAAACTCTTTGTCCATGGGACAGGGCAGTGCTGATAGAGCTTGGTTCTCGTTGAGGCTGATCCGGGAGGCAAAGGGCAGTATCATTGTGCCGGATGCGCCCACAAAGGAAAATCCTTCTATCTCTTTGGGGATAGAGGTCAAAAGATCAATATTCCCGGCTTTTTCTATTCCTGGTTCGATTCGTTTAAAATCGGTATTACCACGCACGGCAAAAATTGGCACGGGAAGGCTGTCCAACTGCGCCAGACAGGTTTTCCAATTGAAATAGTTACTTAAATCGCCGGCAACTACCATCATGTCCGGCTGATATTTATCCAGTACCCCATAGATGGCTGCCATATGGTGTTTTTTTCCATGAATATCAGCAACAGCATATATCCGCATGACTCCTCCTCAAGTGATTCAACGCTTTATGGTGCTTGGCCTAAAGCTTGAGCCTATCGCTGCATTAGACGCTTAATTCCCAAGAAATTCAACATATTTTTAGAAATTAAAAACCTTCAGACTATAGGATTTAAGTTTCGTTTCTAGATTTTAAAACCAATTCTTTGGGAATCAAAGATATATGCTAATCACCGGGCTTAAGTATTCGGGCAGGGTTGCCTGCCGGAATTTGTCGTTTCCGCCCGTAGAGCAGGTCATCGAATAATAAAGCGATATGCTGGTTCAACGCATTTCTTGAAATATAGTGCCGTACCAGTTTGTGCATGATGGTATCCGGTTTGGTATAGGGACAAATAGAAACACATAGGCCACAGTCTGATCCTATGGATTTCCAATAAGAAAAACAGCGCTCCTGGTCAATGGACCAGTGTCGGCAGCCACGTGACTCAGGCTCATCGTCCGTTAAAACCGATCCGGACGGGCAATTGTCCGCACATTTTTTACAGATACGGCAAAAATGAGCCATGTTCAAGTTTCGGTCTGCCCGGGTGGGAGGCAGCTCAAGGTCGGTTGTTACCACTGCAAGACGGACACATGGACCATGAACTTTATGCATAAAAAGCCCCATGCGGCCAAGCTCACCCATGCCGGATTCAACGGCCAAGGGAACGCAAAGTGTCTCGTAGTTTGCATCATTATGTGCCCTTGCGCGATATCCGAATTTGCGGATATAGCCTGCCATGATGTTGGAAATTTTAGCTGCTTCCACATATTTTTGTGCTGACTCCTGGATAACCGAAGCCGTCGGGCTTTGTTTTAGCATTACCGTGCGCATGGGTACCACGATTACAATGGCGGTTTTATAGGTCTGATCGGTTTTATCACCGAAATTGTCGGCATGGCGTCCTTTGTGGCTGTAAAAATGATGGGAAGCCAAAGGGATGATTCCTGTGTCGCATCCACCATAGCAATGGACCATGTCTTTGAGACAGGCGGTAAATTTAGTTTTATCGACTTTTTTTTGCTCCGGTGAAGGAACTCCGTCGGACAAAGGAATGGTTTGGGCCAGGTATTCAAATGCCGCATCATACACCGGAGCAGTATAGTCATCATGAAATCGTTGTTCCGGGCTGCCGAATTCAGGTTTGTTATGAATTTGCAGATCTGTGGATCGGGTTTCGGGCCTCATGTTGAAATATTGCTCCATGAGATCCGGATAATGCTGAATATTGTTCCTGGCAAACATGGTGTCACGTTCATCGTATTGAATTGACGGCACACCCCTTGGTTGTTTAGCCGGACTTGGAAAAAAACGTACAAACGATACTATGGAAAAAGCGATCAGAAAGAGAATAACAGCAAGGTTTATTCCTGTACCGGTTGCCGGAATCGCTATCCAGAAAACAGCCGCAGACAGGGTCAGTCCCCCGGAAACCCAAAAGGCACGATTTTCTTTTTCCGCAAGGCTGGTCAGTGTAAGCCCCAGGAAAAAAAGAACACTGGCCGTCCCCAGAATTTGGTTAATCCCAGAGAGCATGATCGTATTGTATCAGGTCAGTCATCTTAAGCCTTATACGCGATTTCTCCTGAGATAACAACCGTATCCACAGGGGTGACGCCCACCTGGTAACTTAAGTCTGCAGGAGATCCGATATCCCAAATAACCAGGTCTGCATCTTTTCCTTTTTCAAGACTGCCTTTGCAATGATCCAGCCCTAGTGCTTTTGCCCCGTATATGGTGGCACCGGCAAGGGCCTCTTCACAGGTCATGCCAAACAGCAGACAGCCCATGTTCATAACCGGAGTCATGCCGAAAACAGGGCTTGTGCCCGGATTGAGGTCCGTAGCAAGAGCCATGGGGATATGAAGGTTTCGCAGAAGATCTACAGGTGGTTTTTGGGTTTCTTTGAGCATGTAAAATGCCCCGGGCAATAACACCGCTGTGATGTCTTTGTCTGCCATTGCTTTGGCACCGTTTTCCGATAAATATTCCAGGTGGTCGCAGGACAGGGCATTGAATTGGGAAGCAAGCTCAGTTCCCCCGGAATCAGATAACTGCTCTGCATGTAACTTAACCCTGAATCCCATATCTGAAGCTGCCTGAAACACTGTTTTCGTCTGTGCCGCTGAAAAAGCAATGGTCTCGCAAAAGACATCCACAGCAGAAGCAATGCCCTGGGCTTTTACTTCTGGCAGCATGGTCTGGGTCACCAGATCTACATAATCGTCAGCCTGTCCTGCATATTCCTTTGGCAGGGTATGGGCACCCAGAAAAGTTGTTTCCACATGAACAGGGAAGGTGTTGTCAAGACGGCCGGCTACACAGAGCATCTTCAGTTCATTTTCAAGGTCAAGGCCGTACCCGGACTTAATTTCCACACAAGTAATTCCCTGCGATAAAAAATGCTGCATCCTTTTGGAGGCTGCTTCAAATAATTCATTTTGGGATGCCTGTCTTACGGCTTTTACTGTGGAAAAGATACCGCCGCCTTTTTTTGAGATTTCTTCATAAGTTGCCCCTGAAAGACGCATCTCAAATTCATTTGCCCGTGATCCAGCCCAAACCATATGGGTGTGGCAGTCTACAAACCCCGGTAATATCCATTTGCCGTTACAATCGATTATCTTGCTGGCAAGGTTTTTTGGGGAATCTGCCAGTTCATCAACATAGCCTGTCCATGCTATTTTTCCATTGGATACGGCCAGGGCGCCGTCTTTGATAGTGTTATATTTGCCTTCTGCCATGGTGGCCAGATCAGCGTGGATAAAGAGCAGATCCCAACGGTCTGATTCGCCTTTTATGGATTGATCCATGCTTTTCTCCTTGGTGGTGTTGACATTTTGATGGTAATTTAATACTACTTGTCTATACAAGTATAGAAGTGAAGTCAAGAAAATATACCTCAACCGGGATGAAACTGAATGGGAAATACGGAACAGCCTTTTGCCCTGTACCAGCGAATCAAGCAAAGTGTAATCAAGGACATAGAATCCGGCAAGCTCAAACCCGATGACAGGGTGCCGTCCGAGACTCAACTGGCAAAGCAGTTCAATGCGTCCAGAATGACAGCCAACAGGGCGTTAAAAGAGTTGACCGAGGAAAACCGTATCTTAAGAATCCAGGGTGTCGGCACCTTTGTTGCCAGGCCAAAGCCTGAAGCAGCACTTTTGGAAATCAAAAGTATCTCTAAAGAAATTGAAGAATGGGGCGGGGTTCATAGTGCGGACGTGCTTTTACTAAAACAGGAAACCCTGATGCCTGACATTGCTGCCAAATTGGCCCTGAATCCTGGCGATTTTGTCTTTCATTCCATCCTGCTGCACAGGGACCGCGGTGTTCCGGTCCAGTATTCCGAACGATTTGTCAATCCGGCTGTGGCACCCGATTACCTGGGCCAGGATTTTACACGGATCACGCCCAGTGATTATCTTCTTGAAACAGCACCGGTACAGGAGGCCGAACATGTAATCGAGGCAGTGGTACCGGAAACAGAGGTTCTGAAAATTTTGGAAATCGGAACAGACGACCCGTGCCTGAGCCTGACACGCAGAACCTGGGCTTTTGACCAGGTGGCAACTTATTCCTGCCTGATTTCACCTGGCAACCGATACAGGCTCAAAGGGCGGTTTAAACGGCAATAAAAACCAGCAGGCAGCCGGGCGCTTATTGTTTTGAAGTTCCGGGACAGCATCAGCAATAAAAACAACAGTCATAAGGACGTATCATGAATGACATCATCAAATTGAACGGGGAAAATTTTCAATTAGAAGAACTGGTTGCCATTGCCAGAGAAGGCAAGGGAGCGGCTATTTCAGTAGAATCGGAAAGCCGGATCAATAAAGCAAGAGCGCTGGTGGATAAGTGGGTAAACGAAGGCGAACGAATCTACGGTGTGAC
The DNA here is from genome assembly GCA_022361535.1 of Desulfobacterales bacterium. Next base: position 1,844 of record JAKSAU010000594.1, on the reverse strand, counting down.
AACAGGGTTCGGGGCCCTTTCCGATGTCACAATTTCATTGGAGGATACTAAAAAGCTGCAGAAGAAAATTCTGCTTTCCCATGCTGCCGGTATGGGCAACCACATGGATGATGATGTGGTACGTGCCATGATGGCGCTTAGGATTAATGATTTTTGCCGAGGCAATTCAGGCCTCCGCCTTGAAACCATTCAAAAACTGACCGATATGCTCAATTCGGGAATCATACCTTTGGTTCCGGAGAAAGGTTCTGTCGGAGCAAGCGGGGACCTGGTCCCTATGGCCCATCTGTCCCTGGTTCTCATTGGCGAAGGTGAGGCATTTGTCAATGGTACCCGCATGAACGGTGCCGATGCTCTGGCTGCAAAGAATATTTCTCAATTGGAACTTGCAGCAGGTGAGGGGCTTGCCCTGATCAACGGTACCCAGTTTATGATCGCCCTGGGCTGCCTGGCTCTGCATGATGCCTTGAACCTGTGTAAACATGCTGATGTCGCAGCATCTATGACTCTTGAAACCTTGATGGGCACGCGTGCTGCCTTTGATCCGAGAATCCATCGAGCCCGGCCCCATAACGGCCAGATGAAAGCAGCCCAGAATATGCTCAAAATTACTGAGAATTCTGAGATCATTTCCTCCCATAAAGACTGTTCAAGGGTTCAGGACGCTTATACCCTGAGATGTTCTCCACAGGTACATGGTGCATCCTGGGATGCTTTTGGATATGTGGACCGGGTAATACGTGTAGAGATGAATGCCTCTACAGAAAATCCTTTGATATTTCCTGAATCAGGGGAGTTCCTGTCTGGTGGGAATTTCCATGGCCAGCCCCTGGCCTTGGCCTGCGATTTTTTAGGTATTGCCATTGCCGAACTTGCCAATATCTCCGAACGCCGTATCGAGCGTCTTGTAAATCCCCAGCTTTCGGGTCTGCCTGCCTTTTTGGTAGAAGACGGTGGATTAAACTCAGGATTTATGATCGCCCAGTACGCAGCTGCCTCCCTGGTTTCCGAAAACAAGGTTATTGCCCATCCTGCCTCCGTGGACTCCATTCCCACTTCTGCCAATAAAGAAGATCATGTGTCAATGGGTGCCGTGGCTGCCCGTAAATGCCGTGATATCGTAGAAAATGTAGAAGAAGTCATTGCCATTGAGTTGCTATGCGGTGCCCAGGCCATAGATCTGTTTACCAACCTTAAGGCAGGTAAAGGGACCATGGCAGCCTATGAAACCATAAGGCGGCAGGTTGACTATATGAAAGAAGACCGGCTTTTGGCAACAGACATCGCAACGGTCAAAGCCATGCTGCGCAGCGGCGAAATTGTTGAGGCTGTTGAAGAGGCAGTCGGGGGACTGTATTAATTTTCAGTGCGGCTTCAAATTATCAAACACTGCAAGGATATTGTTTGAAGTGGTATGAGTAATTTTTAATACTATGGGCATCCTTGCGTCTTCACCTGAAAGAGGGGTTCCACAGTCTTTTAATGATCTGTTGGATCGATAAAGGCAAATTGCTTCGTTGGATAAACCACCAATTTTTCCTTCCAACGTGAATTGCATGCTGCCTTGCAAACGCTTTAAGGTTCTGGCCTTTTTTTCATCAGCATTGCTGAACTGTAACCCTGTAATAGCACCATCTTTGAATACGATTGATGCAGACATGCCATCAAAGAATTCGGGATTAAGCCACGTACATTGAAAATAACGTGATTGGTCGCATTGATTACAGGGAGCAACGGCTGACAGCATTGATGCATATCCGCCAGTCACATTTAGTTCAAGGACCCTTTTTTCCTTGTTATAGCTGATTTTTTCATCTCCCCGATTAGACCATTTTACAGATTTT